>DAOVIP010000104.1 GCA_030671465.1 Candidatus Aminicenantota bacterium
GAATTCTCGTTTTTGCATATCATCAAACCAGAGATCGATCTGCCAGAGAATACCGATATCTATTCAGACCCGGTTTACCAAAAGGCAAAGAGCAATCTGGATTATTTCATCAAAGAAAAAATACTGATACAGGATTCCCAAAAAAGCTTTTATATATATAAACAAGTATGGGGGAACCACATCCAGGTCGGCCTGGTGGCCGACGCTTCGGTTCAGGATTACCAGGAAAATAAAATCAAAAAACATGAATTCACCCGGGCAGTAAAAGAAAAGGACCGGATGCGGCATATTGAATCCTTGAATGCCAATACCGGCCCGGTATTCCTAACCTTCAAGTACAACCAGGAAATCCTAAAACTGTTTGAAAAGGCCATGGAAGGCCATCCGGAATACGATTTCAAATCGAAAGACGGGGTGCACCACCTGTTTTACCTGGTCAGCGATACTCGGTTGATTCAAAACCTGCAAAGGGAATTTTCAAATCTGGATGCCCTCTATGTTGCCGACGGTCACCACCGGTCCGCAGCTGCAGCCGTGGTTAAGCAAAAGAGGGAGACCCAGAATTCCGGTCATCACGGGGACGAAGAATACAATTTCTTTTTATCGGTGATCTTTCCCCATAATCAGATGAAGATTCTGGCCTACAACCGGGTGGTAAAAAGTTTGGGCAATCAATGCAAAGCCGAATTTTTTCACCGCCTGTCTGAAAACTTCAGTTATGAGGAGTCAGAGATCAAGGTTCCTCAAGAACCCCGGGAGTTTTGTCTGTACATTGAGGGGAAATGGTACCGGTTGAATGCCCGGGAGAACAGCTTCAATGTGCATGATCCGGTTGATTCGCTGGATGTTTCCATACTGCAGAAAAATCTCCTGGATCCGGTTCTGGGCATTACCGATCCCAGAACAGACGACAGAATCGATTTCATCGGTGGTATCCGGGGCACTACCGAATTGGAAAAACGGGTTGATAGCGGGGACTTTAAAATTGCCTTTTCACTCTACCCCACCAAAATCGAACAGTTGTTCGCTGTGGCCGATTCTGGCAATGTCATGCCGCCCAAATCAACCTGGTTTGAACCCAAGTTAAGGAGTGGTCTGGTCTGCCACCTGCTGGATTAACTTTGTTATCAAAAATCCCCAGGAACTCTTGGGATGAGGAGTAAAACGGTGAATATTCTGGATGGAAAAAAAATTGCTGGAGAAATTCAGGAAAAAATAAAGGACGAAATCGGTCAACTCAAAAATCAAACCGGTAAAACCCCCGGACTAACGGTTATCATTGTGGGAGAAAATCCGGCTTCCCAGGCCTATGTTAGGAAAAAACATAGAATTGCCCAGAAACTGGGCATCAATTCACACATCATTGAATTGAAAGCGGAAATTGCAGCCCAAGATTTGATCGAGCAAATCCGGGTCCTGAACCAGGACCCCGGAGTGCAGGCCATATTAATTCAACTCCCCCTGCCCGAAAACCACAATACCTGGGAAATCCTGAATCACCTGAATCCGAAAAAAGATGTCGATTGCTTCCTTCCTGTAAATCTGGGAAATATTCTATTAAACCGGGCTGGAATCTTCCCCTGTACTCCATCAGGGATAATGCAAATGCTGGATTATTACCGTATTGATTTGTCAGGTTTGAATGCAATCATGGTCGGAAGAAGTTTCATCGTGGGCAAGCCCCTGGCCAGCATGCTGACAAACCAAAATGCCACGGTAACCCTCTGCCATTCAAAAACCAAAAACCTGCCGGGTTTGGTCAAACAGGCAGACCTCGTGGTAGCGGCCATTGGCAAACCCGGATTTATTACCGCCGATATGATCAAAAAAGGTGCCATTCTCATTGATGTGGGACAAAACTTCCTTTACCAGCAACATGAAGTATTGGAATTTTGTATCGAATCCCAGCAGCAGAAATTCAAAAAAAAGGGTTATGGCATTGCCGGTGATATTCATATTAAGGCCTACCCAAAAGCCTCCTACTTCACCCCGGTACCCGGAGGTGTGGGTCCCATGACCGTGGCCATGCTCATGGTCAATACCCTGAAACTGTTTAAACGACAATATCACCTTGAATAAGATATTCATAACCGGTGTATCGGGCCTGCTGGGTCAAGCCCTGGTGGAAATGTTCCTGCAAAATGATTTTTTTGTCTACGGTCATTATTTTCAACATCAACCGGAGGATCAGGATAATGCCAAATGGCTGCAGGGTGATCTGTCCAGCCTTAAAAAGATCAGAAATTTCTTAGGGCGAAACCAGCCGGATCTGAGTGGATGTGAATTCCTGATCAACAATTACGGGCCCATTACGATCAAGGATATTTCAGCCTTGACCGCTGATGACTACTGTCATGATTTTTTTCATAACGTGTTAACCGCAATCGAGATCACAGATTTTTTTATCCAACAGACAAGACTCAGGTCTGTTATCAACATCGGTTTCGAAAATATCGGGAAAATAATGCCCTATAAAAAAGTACTGCCCTATGCCATCGCCAAAAATGCCCTGCTGCTCATCACAAAATCCCATGCCGAAACCTATCAACCCATTCGTTTTAACCTGGTCTCATCGGTATCCCTGAACGGTGCTTCAGAGATATTGAAAAAAAACCAGACGGTTTCACCCCGGAAAGTGGCTAGAGAAATATTCAGGATCATTGGCAGTAATAAAAGCGGATTGAATATCATGATTAAATAACCATTCATCAACAGGTGAATTGCCACCCGGAGGTCGGATGTTTTTTAAAATTCTACAAAACGATAGAGAAACCAAGGCCAGGAACGGGCTATTGAAAACCAAAAACGGAGAGATTGAAACACCGGTATTCATGCCGGTGGGAACCAGCGGAACCGTTAAGGCCCTGACCCCGAAACAACTGGCCGATTCAGGGGCACAGATCATTCTGTGCAATACTTACCATCTTTATCTCAGGCCGGGAACGGAAGTGATGAAGAAATTCAAATCATTGCATAACTTCATGGCCTGGACCAAGCCCATACTCACCGACAGCGGTGGGTTTCAAATATTTTCCCTCAAAGACAATTCCAAAGTAAATGAAACCGGAGTCATCTTCAAATCCCATATCGATGGTAAAAAGATTTTTTTAAGCCCTGAAAATGTGGTCGATATCCAGAACATCCTGAATTCAGATATTCAGATGGTGCTGGACTATTTCAAACCCCAACCCTCCACCCGAAAAGAGGAGGAAGAGGCGCTGGCCATCACCCATAACTGGGCCCATCGGGCCCGGGAACATTTCCTGGAATCAACGCATCGGAAAAATGCCCAGTTTGCCATTATCCAGGGAGGCTTGTTTACGGATTTGAGAGCGGAATCAGCCCGGATTTTAACCGAAATGAACTTCGAAGGATATGGGATCGGAGGACTGAGCGTGGGGGAAAGCAAAGCGGAATTCGAACGGATTATATCCGATTTGCTGCCCGTCATGCCAGAGAAAAAACCCCGATATCTGATGGGATCCGGAACTCCGGAAGATATTCTGCTGGCCGTTGAGATGGGAGTGGATATGTTTGATTGTGTTCTACCGACCCGGAATGCCAGAAACGGAACCCTGTTTACTTCCAGGGGAAAGCTGGTCATTAAAAACGAAAAATACAAATATGACACCCAGCCCCCTGACCCCGGGTGTTCATGCTATACTTGCAGATATTTCTCCAGAGCCTATCTCCGACATCTATTCCTTTCAAAAGAGATCAGTTCAGCGATATTGAATACGCTTCACAACCTTCATTATTATCTTGATTTTATGTCTGAAATAAGGTATGCTATTAAACAATTTAAGTTTGGATCATTTAAAGAGAATTTTTTATCTCTTTATAAAAAAGGAGTGTGATATGCTTTTATACGGACAATCTGCCGGTGGAGCTGCCCAACCCAGTATGCTCAGTGCTCTGCTTCCATTCATCATCATCTTTGTCATCTTCTATTTTTTGATCATTATGCCAGCCCGGAAGAAACAAAAAAAACACCAGGCGCTGGTCGGAGGATTAAAAGGTGGAGAACGGGTGATCACATCCGGAGGTATTTATGGTACGGTAACCCGGGTAATGGATGACCGGATTGAAGTTGAAGTGGATAAAAACACCAAATTGCAGATCGCAAAATCCTCGATTTCCGGAGTTGTTGATCAGACCGGAACTACAGTCAAGGCCAAATAAGCGGTCAGTTATTCATCTGTGTCATTCCATGATCATCAAATAAAAACATTGTAACGATAGAATCATTTAATAAAATTCTATCGGTTTGCTGATATAAACATTTTTTGGAGGAAAAAATGAAAAAATCAATGACTTGGAAAATCATATTAATCATACTGGTAATTGGTTTTTCGATCTTTATGTTTTATCCGCCCAAAGAAAAGATCAGACTGGGGCTCGATTTGAAAGGGGGCATCCATCTGGTTTTGCAGGTCATCACCGATGACGCTATAAAGATTCAAACCGATCAGAACATCGCCCAACTCAAAAGCCTGCTGAATGAATCCAGTATCAAATTCGAAAAGATCTCCAGAAAAGATATCAATAAATTTGAGTTGAGCGGAATCGCCTATGAAGATGAAGGCAATATAAAAGATATTCTGGATGATTATTTCAGAGACTGGAACTATACCTTCTCTACCAGCCGGGTAACCTTAACCATCAGACCGAATATTGAAATGCAGATGCGGGATCAATCGGTGAACCAAGCCCTGGAAACCATTCGGAACCGGATCGATGAATATGGAGTCTCGGAGCCAGTCATCCAGAAAGAATTGCTGAGCGAGGATCGCTTGCTGATACAACTTCCCGGCATTGATGACCCGGGCAGGGTAAAGGATTTGATCAAGAGCACAGCCATGCTCACCTATCATGAGGTGGTCTCCGGACCCTTTCCCTCCGAGGAGGAGGCTCTCAAAGAGTACAACAATGCCCTTCCGGAAGATTTCATCATTTTAAGGGAAAAACTCAGCCGAAGCGAAAGAAAAACCGAAAAGGATTTTTACGTACTGAATAATAGAGTCATTGTTTCGGGAAATGACATTAAAAATGCCCGACGGGGAACCGATGATTACGGCGGCCCCGCTGTCAGTTTCTCCTTGAATTCCAAGGGAACCAAACAGCTGGAAAAATATTCCGCAGCCAATATCGGAAAAAAAATGGCTATTGTTCTGGATGAACGAGTCATTATAGTGGCCACCATTCAAACCACCCTCTCATACGACAATCGTATAACCGGCGGCTTTACCGCCGAATACGTGGATGACCTGGTATTGAAACTCCGATCGGGCGCCTTACCCGCCCCGCTGAAACCACTCTTTGAAAGAACCATTGGCCCTTCACTGGGTGCGGACTCCATCCGCAAGGGAATCACTGCCGCAGCTACTGGCCTGATACTGGTCATGTTATTCATGCTGTTCTATTACAAGGCAGCCGGTATCAACTCGATCGTGGCCTTGACCCTGAACATAGTTATTCTCATGGGTGTTCTGGCCTATTTCAAGGCCACCCTGACCCTGCCGGGTATTGCCGGAATCATTTTGACCATCGGTATGGCAGTGGATGCCAATGTGCTCATTTTTGAGCGAATCAAGGAGGATCTCCGCCTGGGTAAATCTCCCAAATCGGCGCTCGACTCCGGATTCAAAAAAGCCTTTGTCACCATATTCGACGCCAATCTAACCACCATTATTGCCGCTATATTCCTGTTTCAATTCGGCACAGGGCCGATCAAAGGCTTTTCGGTAACCCTGATTATTGGTATTGCTGCCAGTATGTTCACCGCGGTTTTCGTCTCCCGTGTTATATTCGATTTGGTCTATGCCAAAAAGAAAAAATTGCAGAAATTAAGCATCTAACAGGAGCAGGAAGATGAAGTTATTTAAAAAAGAACCTGACTTTAAATTTATGAGGAAAAAGCTTTTTGCTTTTGCACTCTCCATCCTGATCATGATAGCCGGTGTCATCGTATTCAATACCAAGGGATTCAACCTTGGGATCGACTTTACCGGAGGTACACTGGTGGAAGTGAGTTTCATAGCGCCCACCAGCGAGAAAGAATTACGGGATAAACTGGCCCGGATTGGTCTGGAAAAATCCATCATACAGAGGGTGGGTGAAAAGGAAAACAAGTTTTTCATCAAAACCATAAAATTTTCCACTACCGAAGAAAAATCCCTCGATCTGGATGCCCAGGAAAAGTTTTCCCAGACCATCAAGTTATTGTTGTTGACGGAAGAAGAAAAGGTTCTTCTGGAACAGGGGAAAAAGGATTTGAACAAGATATCTCAGAAAGATATGGCTGAATTTTTTATGGCCAGAGGAATCCCTGATCAGGAAGCGGAAGCGAGTGCAGAAAAACTGGCTGATCTCCGAAAAAACAATACTTCCGGACTGATCAATTCAATGGCTGAAGTCGAAGCACTGGATCTTAAAAAGACCGTTTTCTCAGCACTGGAGAAAGACACCTTCCTGGGCAGTTTTATCTTTTTGAGCGTTGAAATCGTAGGTCCCCAAGTGGGCTTTGATATGAGGAAAAAAGTCACCCTGGCTGCTATCTGGGCACTACTGGGTATGCTGGTCTATATCGGTTTCAGGTTTCGCTTCATCTACGGCCTGGCCGCCGTGATCACCCTGTTCCACGATGTGCTGATCAGCCTATCCTTTATCCTGTTTTTCAATGTGGAAGTTTCCCTTCAAGTGGTGGCTGCCCTGCTTACCATTATCGGTTACTCGCTTAACGACACCATTGTCATCTTTGACCGCGTACGGGATAATGTGAAGATCATGAGAAGAGATAATGCCGAACTTATTCTTGACCGGAGTATCAATCAAACCCTGAGCCGGACCATTGTCACCTCAGGTACCACTCTGGTTACGGTCTTGTCCCTGTTTTTTCTTGGCGGTGAAGTGATTCACACCTTTGCCTTCACCTTAGTTGTGGGTGTCCTGGTCGGTACCTATTCATCGATTTTCCAGTCCTGTGTCTGGCTTCAA
>DAOVIP010000219.1 GCA_030671465.1 Candidatus Aminicenantota bacterium
TTCAACCGCTTTCCGGCCAGGACCTTCTGAATTTCCCGGTGACATACTTTCCGGCTCAGCTGTTCACAATCATCCGGTAAAACCGGTTCGGGGATTGCCTTTAATCCCCACTGCAGCTGTTTGAGTTCCTGTTGAAATTCACGACAATCCCGGCAGTTTTCAATATGATTAGCCAGCAGCCGGGATTGGGGTTTGGACAATAGCTCCGGCCGTTGATCAATCATCAATGCTCTGTAGCCTTTACATTTCATGCGAAATCTCCCAAATGAATACCGGAAATACGGTGGGTCTCCGCCAACTCCTGCCGGATCCTCCTGATGGCCCGGTGCATGCGGGACTTGGCCGTGCCCAGGGGAAGTTTCAGCAACCCGGCAATCTCCTCATAACTGAATCCCTCAATCTCCCGGAGTATGAAAACCTGACGCATCTTCAGAGGCAATTTATCCAGGACCTTCAGGGCCGCAGCCGCCATCTCCCGTTGTTCGATCTTGGTTTCAGGACTGGCGACGCTATCACTACCCAGAAATCGGGTGCTGGAGGGGTCCGATTCAGCCCGGTTCATGAAACTCAGCCGGATTCGCTTTTTGCGCAGGTGATCCCGGTAGAGATTGGTGGCAATGGCATAAATCCAGGCCCTCTTCTCTTTGACATCCTGGATTTGATCCAGGTGCTTGACCACCCGGAGCCAGGTTTCCTGAAACAGGTCCTCGGATTCGACCCGGTCATGGGTTAAATAGCATATATATCGGTAAATAACTGATTTATACATATCATATAATTGATCAAAAATCTGTTTCAAATCCTGATTCAATCAGACCTCCATGTCCAGATCCTGTCATCAATCTTTCTTTTTCATACGTATTTCCGGTTCCAAAGTTATAGACGGTTCAATTCCGAATTGGTTCCACCAAAGACATTATTTTATCAATTGTGCAGGCAAGAATCTTTTTTGAACAATACACGTACAAAATCCTTTACACAGTTTTTCTGTTTATATAAAATAAAATTGATGTTTTTCAAATTAAGTCAAAAACAAAATAGTGAACGAAGAGGGAAGAAAACATGAACTCATTTCCAAAACAGTCGCAGGTAATAATTATCGGCGGAGGAGTTATTGGTTGTTCGGTTGCCTATCACCTGGCCCATATGGGTCTGAAGGATGTTGTGCTTTTAGAAAGAGATCAACTCACCTCCGGGACAACCTGGCACGCAGCAGGCCTGATGGTTACATTCGGGTCAAGCTCTGAAGTATCTACAGAAATGCGCAAATACACTAAAGACCTCTATTCACGGCTGGAGGCAGAGACCGGGCTCTCAACCGGTTTTAAACCAATTGGTTTTATAGAAGCGGCCGCAGATAAGGACAGGCTGGAGGAATACAGGCGTATTGCCACATTTAACAGGTATTGCGGGATTGATGTCGAGGAGATATCTCCGAAAGAGATAAAGGATCTTTTTCCCCTGGCCAGGGTAGATGACCTACTGGCCGGATTTTATGTAAAAGAAGACGGCCGGGTTAATCCTGTAGATGCTACCATGGCACTTGCAAAAGGGGCCAGAATGCAGGGAGTCAGAATATTCGAGGGTTTGCCTGCAACGGGTATACTTAAAAAAAATGGTGTTGTTACCGGTGTTAAAACCTCCCGGGGCGATATCCAGTGTGAATATGTTGTTAACTGCGCCGGCATGTGGGCCAGACAGCTTGGAGATATGGCCGGAGTAAATATACCCAACCAGGCTGCAGAACACTATTATGTCATCACAGAAGAATTGAAAGACCTCCCGCCAAACATGCCCATCCTGGAGGACCCGTCACACCACGGCTACTACCGGGAAGAGGTTGGCGGCATAATGGTAGGATTGTTTGAACCTGTCTGTGCTCCCTGGAGCATTAAAAGTGTTCCTGAAAATTTTTCATTCGGAGAGATAAATCCCGATTGGGAACGGATGGGACCATTTGTAGAAAAGGCGATGTCCAGGGTGCCGATCACAATGGAGGTTGGAATTAAAACCTTTTTCTGCGGCCCTGAAAGTTTTACCGCTGATCTGCAGGCAATAGTGGGTGAAGCACCGAAGCTACAAAACTATTTTGTCGCTGCCGGATTGAATTCGATTGGAATCATTGTCGGTGGAGGCCTCGGCCGTATAATGGCCCACTGGATCATCAATGGACAGCCCGATGTTGATATAACCGGCTTTAATATCGATAGGTTTCATCCGTATCAGAACAATCCCGAATATAGAAAACACCGCACTGTCGAATCCCTTGGTATGGTCTACCAGTGTCATTACCCGTTTAAATCACTGCAGACAGCCCGGGGTGCTAAAAAATCACCCTTTTATGACCGTCTTGCTGCTCAGGGGGCCTATTTTAGAGATGTAAGCGGCTGGGAGGGGGCCGACTGGTATGCACCTGAGGGCAAAGAGGCAAAAGTCGATAAATACTGCTGGGGCCGTGAAAACTGGTTCCCTTATTGGGAGGCTGAACACAAAGCGACCAGAGAGAATGTGATCCTCATGGACATGTCATTTATGTCAAAGTTCATGGTGCAGGGGCGGGACGCTGGTAGGGCTTTGAATTATATTTCCGCCAATGAGGTAGATGAAAAGGTTAATCAGATAACCTACACCCAGTGGCTAAATGAACATGGAAAACTCGAAGCAGACATTACCGTGTCCAAACTGAATGAAGAAAAATATATGGTAGTGGTCACCGATACCATGCACGGGCACGCAGAGACCTGGCTGCAACGCCATATTCCTCCAGATGCCCATGCATTTGTTACCGACATGACATCAGCTTTCGGCCAGTTGAATATTCAGGGACCAAGGTCGCGGGATCTGATGCAGGCCATCACTACAGCTGATATGTCTAATGAATCATTTCCCTTCAGGCATGTCCGGGAGATAGATATCGGTTATGCCCGTGTCCTCTGCATTCGTATCACTTACCTTGGAGAACTCGGTTATGAGCTATACATACCATCCGAACAGGCAATCCATGTCTATGACATCATTGTTGAGGCCGGGAAAAAATTCGACCTCAAACATGCCGGACTTAAGGCTCTTGCCAGCCTGAGAATGGAAAAAGGGTACCGCGATTACGGGCACGACATTGATAACACCGATAACCCTTATGAAGCTGGCCTCGGATTTGCAATAAACCTGAAAAAAGAGGCAGACTTTATCGGCAAGGATGCCTGTATCAAATTTAAAGAAGAGGGTAACAAAACAAGACGTTTGGCTCAGGTCCTGGTAAAGGATTCTGAACCATTTTTATTCCATGCCGAGGTTGTCAAAAGAAACGGTAAAGCAGTTGGTTATGTCAGGTCCGGTTCTTACGGTTTTACCCTTGGCGGAGCTGTCGGTCTTTTCATGATAGAAGCGGGTGAACCAATAGGCAAAAGTTATATAAAGGATGCAAAATGGGAAGTTGAGATCGCTGGTAAAACCTATCCTGCAGAGGTCTCGCTGAGACCCCTTTACGATCCCAAGATGGAGAGGATAAAGGCCTAAAATGCAAAAGGAAATAAATTGGCCATGAACAATTTTTCGACCCGAGTGTTTTTTGATGCTGCCAACGATTATTTTTTCCTGTTAAACCGGGGATACCCAGAAAAAGCCGGATTGAAGCTGGTGGGGGACCGCCACCGGCTCTCGGGAAATCAGCGTAATTGCCTGTACCGGGGAATCACTTCTGAAGTCAAGGCTAGCCAGAGAAAATCAAAGTTGATTCAAGATATAAAAAACCAGGTCCTCCATGTTGACGGATACAATGTGATTTTTACCATCATGAATTATCTGCTGGGCAAGACCTTGTTTATCGCCAATGACGGGCTTCTGCGTGATTCGGGTGAGTCATACGGTAAAATCGAGAATAATAAAATATTTTCGCGTGCCTCAGAATTGACCCTGGGATATTTGTCCGATAACCGCCCCGACCACCTGACCATTTATCTGGACTCCACCGTAAAAAACTTCAAAACCCATTCAAAGTTGCTGGAAAAAGCCTTGATTGATCACAGAATTTCCGGGAAAATCCTATCCCTGAGACATGCCGATTCGGGATTAAAAGAAATTAAGGACGGTATCATAGCCAGTTCGGATTCGGAAATTATCGATGCGGTTTCCCTCCGGTTGGCAGATGTGGCCAGACAGACTCTGGAGATGACCTTCAATATCCAGGTTCTTGATCTGGAAAAACTGATCCGAAATCCTTGGAA
>DAOVIP010000124.1 GCA_030671465.1 Candidatus Aminicenantota bacterium
GATTGTATTGAATATGCTTATGATGGCCAGACATTGATACTAAAACATGTGAATGCCGGTTTTAATTGTTGTCCCGGTGAAATACTGGCAGATATTGATATTGTTGGAAACCTGATTACCATTACTGAAAATGAACAGGAAGCCGGCTGTTTTTGCCTTTGCCTTTTTGATCTGGATTTCAGGATTGAAAACTTGGATCCCGGTGAATATACCATTTGCATTATTGAACCATATGTACAGGTCGGGGATGAAATCCTTGAATTTACCATCCAACTCACTTCCGGTGCCAGTGGAATTTTTTGCCTGAATCGAATCTATTATCCATGGGGGACATCTCCCTCTTTTTAATTCCCTGAAAACCTTGGCCTTCTGCATTTAACTCCTTGCAGTAACCTATTCCGGCTATGCAAGTATATCCTTCATGATATGTCGGTTACAAAGTTCGATATTGCAATATAGAACCTTTTCAGTGGTTTTAAATTGCAATTACGGGCGAATATCGGATATATCCAGATTATATTGAATCCAGAGGAAAAAAATGAAAGCTGTATTCAGGGAGGATATAAAATGAAAAAACTGGCACTATTCATGGTATGTTTATTCTTGGGCCTGATGGTTTTGAACGGAACTTCTTTCCAGGGGAAGAAGATCTATAAAACCAAAAAAGTCAATCCCCATTCACCGGTGATTGATGGCAAAATCGATGATCCGGCCTGGCAGGGAGTCTCCTGGTCCGGTGATTTTATCCAGAGGAGACCTTACGAGGGCAAGGTACCATCCCAGAAGACCCAATTCAAAATCCTGTATGATGACCAAAATCTTTACATTGCCCTGAGGGCTCACGACAATCACCCGGCCAAAATCATCCGCCGGCTGGCCCGGAGGGATACCCTGGACGGAGATTGGATGGAAGTGAATATTGACAGTTACAACGACAATCGAACCGCCTTTTCATTTGCCGTGAATGTGGCCGGGGTCAAGCGCGACCGAATGATTACCAATGATGGCGGGAATGTGGATGAAAGCTGGGACCCGATCTGGAAAGTCAAAACCCGCATTGATGATCAGGGCTGGATAGCGGAAATGCGGATTCCCTTTGATCAGCTGCGCTTCAGTGGCGAGACCAAGCAGATGTGGGGATTGCAGATGACCCGGTATTTGTTCCGGATGGAAGAGGAGTCCACCTGGCAATTTATTCCCAAAAATGCCCCGGGATGGGTTCACCTGTTCGGAGAGTTGCATGGACTCCAGAACATCCGCTCTAAACGCATTCTGGAATTGTTGCCTTATACGGTGGGTATGGCTGAAAGATTTTCCGCTGAAGAGGGTAATCCCTTTTCCACCGGAAGTTTAAATGATATGAAACTGGGCCTGGATGGAAAAATCGGCTTGACCCGGGATCTGACCCTGGATTTTACGGTAAATCCGGATTTCGGCCAGGTTGAGGCCGATCCCTCCGAGGTCAATCTCACCACTTATGAAACTTTTTTTGAGGAAAAAAGACCCTTCTTCATCGAGGGCCGGGATATATTGAATTACAGAATCATGACCGGGGACGGCAGTTTTGCCTATGACAACCTTTTTTATTCCCGGCGTATTGGAAGTTCACCACATTATTATCCGGAAACCCAGGACGGTGAGTTTGTCGATGTCCCGGACAAGACCTCCATTATCGGTGCCTTCAAAATCACCGGGAAAACCAAGAATGGATTGTCCATCGGGATTCTGGACAGTGTCACCTCCAAGGAGAGTGCGGAGTTCGGAGGCCTGGGAGAACATTTTACCGAGACGGTTGAGCCCCTGACCAATTATTTTGTGCTCCGCCTGCAGCAGGATTACCGTGGAGGAGATACCAATTTGGGTGGTATAATAACCGCCACTCACCGGGATATCAATGATCCCCAGTTGAATTTTCTCCACCGGGGTGCCTATACCGGGGGATTGGATCTAACCCACGCCTGGAAAGATAAGACTTATAAGATTTTTGCCCGCCTGGTGGTCAGTCACGTATACGGTGACCGGGAAGCAATACTGAACACTCAGGAATCTCCCCTGCGCTATTTTCAACGGCCGGATGCTACCCATGTGGATGTGGATCCGGAGCGGACTTCATTGACCGGACATGGAGGAACGGTTTATTTTGGCAAGAGCGGAAACGGAAGCCTCCGGTTTTCAGCCGGAGTTACCTGGCGCTCGCCCGAACTGGAATTGAATGATTTGGGCTATCTCAGACAGGCCGATGTGATCATGCAGTGGGTTTGGGCCAACTACCGGATATTGAAGCCTACCTGGATTTTCCGTGATATCAGCTTCAATGCCAACCAGTGGAGGGGCTGGGATTTCAGCGGGGAAAATATCTTCGACGGAGGAAATATCGGCATCTACGGCCAGTTTAAAAATTATTGGAGTTTAAGTGTGGGCACCAGCCGTCAGGATGAATCATTGTCTTCAACCGCTCTACGGGGCGGTCCCTCATTGCTTTACCCCGGTGGATGGGGCAGCTGGCTGGGAATTTACTCGGATAACCGGAAAGATTTGTGTTTCCGGGCCGGAGGGTATATGTTTTGGGGTGACACCGGTTCCCGTCGCTATAAAAACTACTGGACAGGCCTGACTTTCCGGCCCAACAGCGCCATCACTGTTTCCGTTACTCCATCTTATAGCCTGAATGAAAATTTATTGCAGTATGTCAGCACCGTGGAACTCGGTTCTGAGAACCGCTATATATTTGCCACCATCAATCAAAAAACTCTGGCCCTGACTTTTCGACTCAATTTCAGTATCACTCCGGATCTTTCGATTCAATTTTATGCTCAGCCCTATATTTCGGTGGGTGGTTACAGCCAATTCAAGCAAATTGCCAATCCCCGGGCCACTCAATTCGAGGATCGCTACCAATTGATTGACCAGGATCAAATAGGCTATGATGCGGTTGACAATATATACCACTTTGATGATGATCTGGACGGTTCCATTGATTATTCCATTGAAAATCCTGATTTCAAATTTCTTGAATTCCGTTTCAACCTGGTCTTACGCTGGGAATACCGCCCCGGTTCCACGGTCTATCTGGTCTGGTCTCAGGGCAGGACCGATTGTACCGAGGATGCCACCTTCAATATAGGTCCTGGCATGCGCGACCTGTTCACGGTAGAACCTCACAATGTCTTTCTGGTAAAATTCACTTACCGGTTCAATTTCTAAATCCGGAATCGAAAGATCCAGTTGGTTTTTCTGACTGCGGAAATCAATATTGAATTCATCTTTCCTTTTGGCTACAATAGTATGGTAAAACGGTTTGATCTGAAGGAGGAATCAGATGGGTTTTTTCAGGATCCCCGCAGTAATTTCACTCTTTTTTTGGCTATTGATTCCAACCAGTGGTCTGGTTGCATCTGTTCAATCCGATCAACCGTTGGGGAATCAGACCCTGCGGCTTGAAAATCGGTTTTTATCATGTGATATAAACATACAAGACGGGATACTGGTATCGGACCTGATTAAAACCAGGGTGTGGCCGGCCGCCGGTAATCTCATTACATCCTGGCAGTTGAAAACCGACGGGAATTTCAGATTGGAAATTGTCTGGACCGGGTGGCGGGCACCCGGCAAACCGAATAATGCGAACAATCAAATGGTTTTCAACCATCGGGATTTCCGTGTCATTGATTGTAATCGTCAGAAGAAGTCCGGGGGTCTGGAGGTGATTAACATCTTCCTGAAGGGCCAGGGCAATCCTTTTGAGCTGAAAATAACCTATGCCCTGGCTGCCAATGCTTTTTACCTCCGCAGGCGGATATCCATACGTGATTCCGGATCCGGCAAGCATTTTTTGCAATGGGTCTGGCCCCGGTATGGTTTTTTGGATGGAGATTTCAAAGCTCTCAAGCGAGGCGGATTCGGTCAGCCCCTGGTACTGGCCAAGCCAGGAATGGCTGCCTTTTTAGGCCTGGAGTATCCGGCTGCTGTGAACAAATTGATAGCGGGGCCAAACCGAAAAGTTGGAATCTGCTGCGGTCAGGTTATGGGTAAGCCGGTGGGAAAAGACTGGATCGTCAGCGAATGGGTGGTGCATTCCCTGACTCCGCAGCGGTCGGTCAAAACGTGGTTCATGAATTACCTGGATGACATCCGGGTGGCACCCCTCAAGCCATATATACTTTACAATACCTGGTATGACCTCCGAGCGCCTGAGATGGTCAAGAAAGCTGAAAATATCCTGAACGAAGAGAATGTAATGCGGATTATCAAGTTATTTGAGGATAACCTGGTAAAGCCTTTTGGATTAAGCCTGAATGCATTTGTACTGGATGACGGCTGGGATGTGTACAGCAGTGATTGGCAATTGAGAACCAGGGAGTTTCCCCGGGGGCTGAAACCAATCAGCGATTACCTGAAAAAAAAGGGTACTGCCTTGGGAATCTGGTTGGGACCGACCGGGGGGTATTCCCATCGAGACAGGCGGATTAAATGGATGAAGCAGAATGGATATGAAGTCGTAGGCGATCAACTCTGCCTGGCCGGATCACGCTATAAAAAACTATTCAGGAAGCGGGTGGCTGAATTTGTCAAAAGGGATAAGTTGGGTTATTTTAAATGGGATGGGATCCAGTTTTCCTGCAGTGAACCCGGCCACGGTCACCCGGCCGGTATTTTTTCACGCCGTGCCGTGATGGAGTCGGTTATGGAGCTTTGTCAGACAGTCCGGGAAGCTGATCCGGATATTTTTTTGAATATCACCTCCGGTACCTGGCTGAGTCCCTGGTGGGTGAAATATGCCAATACCATCTGGATGCAGGGTCATGACTATGGTTATGCCGATGTGCCCTCTATCAGTCGCCGTGACCGTGCCATGACCTACCGGGATGTGGTGTTGTTTGAAGGGCTGCGAAAAAACGATTTCTGGTTCCCCATGGCCAATTTAATGACCCATGGCATCATTAAAGGGCATTTGCAAATGCTGGGGGGTGAGACGGAGCCTTTGGATAAGTTTACCGATAATGCCCTGTTGTACGTGGCCAGGGGAGTATCCATATGGGAATTATATGTGTCTCCGGATCTTCTGACCCCGGGGGAGTGGCAGGCCATGGCAAAATCCATCTTGTGGGCCCAAGACCGGTTTCCGATCTTGACCAGAACCGAGATGATCGGTGGAGATCCGGGACAGCAACAGGCTTACGGGTATATGCATGCCAGTGGAAATCGCGCTGTAATCGCTGTTCGAAATCCGGTAATTGATCCTGCGATTATTTGTCTACAGCTGAATTTTGATCCGGCAAGGGACAATTCGAATCCCGGGCTGGTTCTGGAAAGGATATATCCCACCCGCTGGGTCTCACCCCAACTGGTAGGCAGCGGGGATGAATTGAAAATATCATTAATGGGATTTGAAACCGCGGTTTATGATTTATACCCCCTGAGTGAGGCCACTGTCCCACTTCTGGCCGGGGCGGTTTTTGAAACAGATGTAAGTGATGAAAACAGTTACCGTATCCGGGTACTGCAGACCGGTTCCGATCTGCGTATTCTGAATCCGAAGTGCATCAAAAGCCTGTCCAGTGAGGGTAAACCGGTTGATCTTGACCGGCTGAATTTCAGAAAGGAACTCTCCTCCCCGGTTCTGGATGATGAAAAAGTCCAGCTGGAAACCTGTTCTCAGGGATATTGTTTGAAAGTCCGGCTAAAGTCGACTCCCTCTATGGAAAGCGGCCAGCTGGCCGTGTTGTTTGAAAACCAGAACAGTCGGGACAATACGGGGCTGCACCGGGTTCAGGTCCTCTGTAATGGGCAGGACCTCACCCCCGGGATCGAGGAGCAGAAGGGAAAGTGGCAATGGATTAAAATTCCGGTTGCCCCGGGCTGTCAGGCCATTGAAATATTATTTTCTGCTTCCCCGGGCCTTGGAAAAATATCCGGGAATCTCTCGGTCTGGTTGATTGCCCGGCAGCGTTTACCACTTACCCGTTTGACTTTTGAACTTCATGGTCAGTATTCGCTGCCTCCTCAACCGCCCCGTCCCTGGCCCCGGGGCATTGTTAAACAAACCATAAAATTAAAAGAATTCAGCCTGCAAGATCAATAATGGGGCCCGAATTATTCGTAACGGAGGGCTTCGATGGGGTCAAGCCGGGAGGCTTTTCGGGCCGGGTAAAATCCAAAAAAAACACCCACGGCTCCGGAGAAGAAAAAGGC
>DAOVIP010000272.1 GCA_030671465.1 Candidatus Aminicenantota bacterium
AAACTGGCTTCAATTTTTTTAAAATACAAACCAAAAACCAGGTTGAGGAAATGACCATTTTCAGTGGTTTGATAGATTCTCTTATACAGATATTGGGCGGTAATTCCGAAAATTGGTGCCGGTCTGTAGGACAGGCTGGTTTTAACACATAAATCGGGAAACTGCAAGCCGTACTTTGACAAAAACCCGCTGTTCTTATCAATCACAAACAATTTTTCCATCGCGGCTATTACCATAACCCTTTTTAAATTTAAGCGCCAGTTAATTTCAATTCCGGCCACATCATTCTTCTCAATATTCCTGGCCTCCCAGGGAATGGCATCAATGTCTGTTTCCGAGTCCACCGCTTTGATCCAGTCAATAACATTCTTTTGATCCCTGTAGAATAAAGACAGACCGATATTCTGTTGCTTGACTGCCAATGAAAGCGAGGTTTCAAAATTATAACTGACCTCAGGTTCCAATTCTGGATTCCCGACATTGGCCGGTGACTGATAATACAATTCAGTAAAAGAGGGAAGTCTGAAAGATCTACCACACCCGGCTCTAAAGATCAAACCGGAAACAATATGATGGTAAATTCCCGTATAAAAGGTTAAATTGGTATGGTCATCTGAAACCTGATCGCCTCTAACTCCCGCCTCAACCCCGCCTTTTTTTAAAACGTAATTGACATTAAAATAAAGGGACCACCTGTTTCTTTTATGGGTACCCATGGAACTGCTATCCATACTTTCATTTCTGAATTCTATACCACTGGCAGCCCGGATTCTCCCGGCTGCATATGAACCCGAAGCATTAACAAATATCTGCTCACTCAAACTGTGGTTCTGGAAAAAATCCGGATGGTAGCGGTCAAGGGTAAAGAAATCATCATGGCTGTTATAAGATACCGAAAAAGAATAAGTCATTTTTTTCAAAATCTTCCTCACTAAAAACTGAGAAAAAAAAGAACTGATTTCCTCAATTGAAGGATAATCAGCATAAAATCCGGCAGCCCCGAAGTCATTGCTCAAGTAGCCGGTATAAAACTCCATTTCCATATCTTTACCAGCATAGGAAGCCGCTGCCGAAAATCGGTAATTGTCAAATTCACGACCCTGATAAAACCCCGAGGAGTTGTTTCTTTGCCATGAAAATCTAAGCTTCAGATTTTCGAACTCTTTACCCACACTTACAACGGAAGAGAAGAAGTCATTTTCTCCCCTGATAACCGTAAAATGAAATTCAGTTTTTTTCTTAAGGATTATATTAACCACTCCAGCAAATGCTCCGCCTCCGTAGGCGGTTGAACTCCCCCCTTTAATTATTTCTATCCTTTCGATATCCTGAATTGAAAAAGCCAAACCGGAATTGAAATGGCCGGTTTGAGGATTATTGATTGGAATACCATTCACCAGTATCAACACCTGTTCGAAATTACTTCCCCTCATTGTCAGATCAAAAATACTATCGGATTGTCCCCTCCTATTCACATTAAGAATCGTAAGGAACGAAAACAAATCGGTAAAATTCTTTATGTTTAATTGATTCAAGTCTTCATCCCGGATGACAATCATATCTTTTGAATTGAATTCACGGGAAAATATTTTTTCTGTCACTTCAACCCTCTCCACAATTTCCGGAAAGAGAAAAGTCGTAGCCAGTATCATAAACAGAACCAATCGATTGAAACCAAAAAAAAGTTTATCCGTCACGGTCTATGTTCCTATTATATGGTATTGCCAGAAATTGTAACAGATTTTTCGCCACTGCTCAAGAATAACCCAAAACAAACCATGTTCCCGCCTGTTTTTGACAAAAACATTTTTTTCATTTATATAGAGAAATGGAATCGCATTTTATTCTGAAGGTTCTGGTATCCTTTGTTGCCGCCGGGATATGGATCGGCAGCGTCACCCTCATCGCCGAAAGACTGGGCAGCAAGCGGGGCGGCCTCATAGCCAACCTCCCCTCCACTGTCCTGATTGCTCTGGTATTTGTTGGACTGGTCAACGATGCCGGATTTGCTGCCCTGGCCACCCGGGCCGTACCGGTCGGAATGACCATTGATACAATTTTTTTGATGGTGTTTATTATCCTGCTAAAGAGAAGCCTGGTAACAGCCGTGCTACTTTCCCTCTCAACCTGGATGGTTCTGGCTTATACAGCCGGACAGATTCATTGCAGCAGTATGGCCTTCACTATCCTGATATATTTTCTGGTGGCAATAACCTCATTTTTAATTCTGGAATACAGGTTTGAAATCCCGTCCAAAGGAAAAAGTCGGAAAAAATTCACTCCCTTAAATTCTATGGTAAGGGCCCTTTTTGCCGGCAGTGTGGTTGCCGGTACCACCATCATCTCTGCCTTTGCCGGCGCCTACTGGGTCGGATTGTTTTCCACTTTTCCGGCTGTTATGCTCTCCACCATGGTTATTTTAACCCTGAATCAGGGTACTGCCTTTGCCCGGGCCACCGGAAAAGTCATGATCCTGGCTTCAACCAACATTATCATTTATGCCCTGGGTGTATCCATCACCTACCCTGCTCTGGGCATTACCCTCGGAACCATTGCTTCCTTTGTTTTCTCATTCTTCTGGGTGCTGTTGCTGCATCCACTGATCAATAAAATTAGCAAATAATAATTTGTATTTATTTGGGAATCATAATCCCATTTCTTTTAAAATATGTCCGGCATTGGCAAACTTTTCAGTGATGAACATCACAAAACGGATATCCACCGAAATAGTTCTCTGTAATTGTTCATCGTATTGCCAGTCACTATTCATGGCCTCATAATTCCCGTCAAAGGCAATGCCGACCAGTTCACCCCGGGCATTGAGTACCGGGCTGCCGCTGTTTCCACCGGTAATATCACAGACATGCAGAAAGGCAACCGGGATATCATTCACATCCGCTGCAGTCCATTTTCCAAAATCCTTTTTGGCATAGAGGTCTTTGAGTTTATCCGGTACGATAAAGGGATCTTTGCCGGTTTCCTTTTCCAGAATTCCCCCTATCAGGGTAAATGGATCATGGTATACCGCATCACGGGGTGAATATCCTTCAACCTTTCCATAGGTGAAGCGGATGGTCCGGTTGGCATCCGGGTACATACCAGCACCATTCCAGGCATACAGGGCTTCGATATACTGTTTTCTCAGTGCGTTTATTCTGGCCCCGAAAGCTTCATTCCTCTTTTTAATGACCTCGCATTCCGGATAAATACGGCGGGCCAGATCCAGTAACGGATCATTCAGGGCTTCGATTTCCTTGGAACTTTTTTTGAACAGTGTTTTGACAAATTCCACATCCCTTAATTTGGTTTTCGCATAGGCGGCCTCAATGAATTGATCGATGCTGATATCCCTGTTTTTGAAAATGAAATCCAGTCCCTTGATCCGTTTGGCTTCATCCAGTTCGGCCATGAGCTTCAATGATCTTTTCAGCAGAGCCTTATCTGCCGGTTCATAGTAACTCAGGTACTTGAAATGCAAACGGTCAGCCTTACGTTTGATATCCCTTTCGGAAAAATAGGGGTCTCGGTCTGCCAGCGGTTTTTCCCGTTCCCGGATA
>DAOVIP010000054.1 GCA_030671465.1 Candidatus Aminicenantota bacterium
ATATTCCCTGGCCATTTGGGGGGACTTTTTATAAAGATCCAGAGCACTCTTTTCAATATCCGGTTGAATCGCTATGAAATTTCCTTCCAGTACCCTCTGGACTTTCTGAATATCCTGAATCATGTCACAGTATCTCGAATATGCGTAGTTGGCCACAAAATTAAATACCCAGAATGCCGATTCCCAGCTGAAATGATTGAAATCAGCAGTCCCCACTGCATAAGCACGGGGAATTTCCCGCATACTGCAATACATGGGAACATAAACCGTGCTGAAAGTGTCATCCATTCCAATCCAGATGATTCCGCCAATCACATCCGGAAGCCAGGAGCGGGATTGGGTTATAAAAGACCAGCCAGTCTGTTGTGTGGATGTTGCTCTTTCATTAAAATATTCAACACCATCCACTTTCCAGGTCAAGGGACGCCAGCGATAGGGCAATTTATAGGGTCCGGCCCCCACTCCCCGGGTCATATCCAGTTCACTTCCTTCAAAATGATCCCTCATCAATTCCATCACATCTCGCAGCGATAATTTTTTATCCGGTTTAATCCACAGAGGAATGGGTTGGGCTCCTTCGACTCCCTTGATAAAATCAGATGAAAGATTTAATGATGGAGCTGCCCTTCTAAACATGCTCCAAACTCTAGCTTCACAAAACCGTAAAGCACCGTAATCCGGTGGTGCATAGGCATCCGCAAAACTGAAATCCTCGTCTTTACCTTGGTAGTACCCCTTTCCACGGGCAAAAGAGATCACATCCTTGGCGTATAAGCAATTTTGTTTATCATTCAAAGGAAACTGCCGGATTCTGGCCTGGTTGGCATGGGCGCAGATATATCCATCAGGAATTCGTCGGGCCACCCAGACCGCTCCTTTGTTATCAGGTCCTTTGCCAATGATTTCCATGATCCATACTTCATTCTTATCCGAAATGGAAAGGGATTCTCCCGAGCTGTAGTAACCGTATTCCTTGACCAGATCTCCAATGATCAATATACCTTCACGCGCGGTTCTGGCCCGCTGTAGCATGATATACATCAGGCTTCCATAGTCCATGATACCCTTAGGATCCTTCAATTCCTTGCGACCGCCATAGGTGGTCTCACCGATAGCAACCTGGTGCTCATTGATATTTCCCACAACAGAAAAGCTCTCTTCTACCTGTTCAATTTTTCCCAGGTATTTCCCGGTATCCCATTCATATACATCCAGCCATGATTCTTTGAGATGACGACCAGCAGGCGTATAGTAAAGTTCACCATAGAGAACATGGGAATCGACAGAATAACTGATCATGGTACTTCTGTCAGCTGAAGCGCCCTTGGTAATCAAAAAATTGGTGCATGCCATTATCTCAAAATCCAACCATAAAACCATGAAAATGAGAATAAATATTGTTTTGAAAATTTTAGTAATCATGATTTTTCAACCCTCCTTTGCCACCTGGTGAATGATCAACGAATTTGAATATTTAAAAAAACACATCAACTATTTTATATAAATCAAAACCTGAAGTAAAGAAAATAATTTATTGCAATAGTAAAATATTTGCTTTAGAATGAAATATTATTTAAATCCATCTTTATCATGAAGAAAATCAAGGGTTATAATTTAAAAAAAATTGTTTATCTAGACGGTATACGACTCAGGAATGCAATCCTGTCCAGTCTAGCTTTAATAAAAAAAAAAAGGAATTATCTGAATAAAATAAATTTTTTCCCCATACCTGATAAAGATGCCGGAACAAATCTTTTCCATACATTGAACTTCATCGTTTCCGAACTATACTCTCTTGAGGATCGTTCGGTTACCTCAATGAGCTATCAATTATCCAAATCTGCCCTATCCGCTGCCCAAGGATATTCAGGTACTATTCTGGCCCAGTTCTTTCAAGGATTTGCCCGGGGATTTTCAGGACAGGTCAGAATTTCAACAGCGGATTTTGCGCTTGCTTCACAAAAAGCTTCCAAAGCAGCTTATGCATCACTATCTGAACCTAAAGAAGGCACAATTTTAAGTGTTATGAGAGATTGGGCCAACTCGGTTTCCAAAATCGCCGGACAAACCGAAGATTTTGTCGAACTTCTAAATATAAGTTTGCAAGTGGCAAAACAATCCCTGGCTGAAACAAAAAAAATATTACCGGTTTTGAAAAAGGCCGGTGTGGTTGATGCAGGTGCTCAGGGATTTGTCTTTTTGCTGGATGGAATCCTGAATTTCATAAAAAAAGGAAATTTAAAAGATCTTCGAACTTTATCTCGAAATAACAAATCCAGTCGAGGACACAAATCTGAAAAAGAAATTCACGATTATTCAGGTGCTCAGCCAGTAGATGAATTTGGCATCGTGACCGACTCATCGTGTGATCTTCCCGATCATTTTTTAAAAAATTATCAGATCCATGTAATTCCACTCAAAATCATATTTGGAACCGAAACCTTTCTCGATAAAGTACAGATCACCCCAACCGAATTCTATAATAAATTGATCAAATCACCGATACATCCCAAAACCTCACAACCGGCATTGGCTGATGTCACCCGGCTATTCGATGAGGTTGTACCCAAATACAATCATATCCTGTCCATTCACCTACCCCGGGCAATAAGCGGAACCCTGTCGGTCGTTGAAAAAGCAGCCCAAAAATACGGGAAGAAGATTACCTGTATAGATGGAAAAAATATTTCAGCCGCTTTGGGACTGGTGACCATGGAAGCGATATATGCAATAGAGAAAGGTCTATCCCGGGAAAAGGTTATTAATCAAATCGAGCAATCGATTGAAAATATCAAAATTTTCATTGTTTTGCCCACGGTAAAATACCTGGTCAAGGGAGGAAGACTCAGTAAATCCAAGGGATTCATCGGACGTCTGCTTCGGTTGAATCCGATTTTATCTTTTGATACACAGGGACATATTGTGCCCCTGTCCAAAGCATTTGGAAACAAAGCAGCCTTGAAAAAAGCATTTAAAATCGCACAACAAGCGGTTAAAGATTATAAGCGAATTAAATTCATGATTGCCCATGCCGATGCCCCGGTGAAAGCCAGGTGGGTATCCGTCAAGCTGTCCAGATTGTTTCAGCTGCAAGAGGAGATAGAAATTGTTACGGTGGCCCCGGTTTTGGGTGTACATGTCGGACCCGGAACAGTTGGATTCGGATTTATCGGTTATCATCAATAATTAAATAAAACAGGAAGGCTTAAGTGGATTTATTAAGTTCCAGACGGTTGATGATATGCTGGTATTTATTTTCAATCACCGGCCAGGAATAGTTGTCCTGAAAAAATCGCACACCATTTTTACCCAGCCTGGATCGAATCTCGGGGTTACCCTGCAACAATAACACAATGGCCTTGAATTCCTCATAATTGGAATACCATAATCCTGCATTGCTGCGTTTGCATTGACCCTGGAGTACTTCGGTTCTTCCATTGGCAACCACCGGCTTCCCAATGGCCCAGGCTTCCAGTGCCACCATGGAAAGCGATTCAAACTGTGAGGGTATAATCAAAAAATCAGATCCTTTCAAGGCATCAAACTTCTCACTGTCAGATACAAATCCCAGATACCTGATTTTCGGGTGATCTGGAATTTCAATCAGTGATTTCCCCATCAGGACCAGGGTATAATCTATCTTCGTCTCTTCCAAGAATTTTAGATAAAACGAAAGCAGTTCCGGTATTCCCTTGTTTTCATCCAAACGCCCGATATAGACAAAATAATTTTCAGGGATTTTGTATTTCTCCCGAAATACCCAAGGCGAAAATGAAGAGGGAATCTCCGAACCCACACCCACGATATCTCCGATTACCGATTCATTTCCCGCAATTTGATTGATCATTGCCTTCTCTTCATGTGAATTGTAAACAATGGCTCCGGGTAAATTAAAAAAATTCTTGAACATCCTCAAATATATTACATCATCATGTTCGGCAGTGGGAACCAGAATTGATTTTTCCCGGAACCTGGTAATACCCTGAAAAGAGTGATAATAACGATAAGAGAAAAAAATGAAATAATCAAATTCCCCTTCCCTGTTCTCCAGTTCTTTGATCAGGGCAGGTACTCTGGGTCCCTCTTCATCCAGCCAGGTTATTTCTTCCTCCAGGCTGTGCTCGCTGTTGAAAATAAAATCCTGAATTTTCCCGAACCGCTCCGGATCCCGGGTTTGATGGACATTGAAGCGGTTTACCCGGATGCCATCCACTTGATCCTGACCCGGGGGGAAATGAGGATCCCAGGTGATGTAATCCAGGGCCGTGGTGGTAAAAACTTCAATTGCATAGTATTTTGCCATTTTCTCGGTAATCAATTTGGCATGATATTCAGCACCCCCATTTATTTCTGAACCATATCGCTGAACCACAATCCCGATTTTTTTCTGCATTGGCTTATTATATCACATTAGACCATTTTGGTATGAACTTACTTCCGAACATCTCAACTTCTCATCTTCACACTTCCATCTAAATACTGACTTGAATCTTGACCTCAGAATCAGTATTTGTTCTCATCTTCATGAAGCCTTGAAATCATATATTATTCTTAGTATTTGTATTAATGAATTTGACATTTCAGACCAAATATTATATATAGGACTATAATCTTTTGAGTTTAAATATTCATCTCAACCATTAGGAGGATATGCATGAATATATATGTATGTATAAAACAGGTTCCTGATACCGAAGCTGTTTTAAATATTAAAGAAGGTAAGTTTATCAATGAAGAAAACATCAAATGGATTATCAGCCCCTATGATGAAATTGTCCTGGAATTTGCCTTGCAGTTAAAAGAGAAGAATTCAGACTTCAAGGTCACCCTGATTACGGTAGGCCCTCCCCGGGCAGAGAGCACCATCCGCAGCGGTCTGGCCATGGGTGCTGAAAATGCCATTCATATTGAAGCGAGTGATTACCTTGATCATAAGACCATCGCCAAGGCATTGGCCCAGGCCTTGAAAAATGAGGGCGATTTCGGTGTCATCTTCACCGGGAAACAGGCCATTGATGACGATGCGAGTTTGACCCATATTTATCTTGCTCAAAGCCTGGAGATTCCGGTGGTCACAAATGTTATCGGATTTCAGATGGAAGCGGAGAAAGTCATTGTTGAGAGAGAGATTGATCAGGGAGCCAGGGAAAAAATCGAAATGAGTATCCCCTGTGTAATCGCTGCCACCAAAGGTATCAATGATGTTAACGAGCCCAGATACGCTACCCTTATGGGTATCATGAAAGCCAAGAAAATACCCATTAAAAAAATATCGATTCAAGATCTGGGCATTGAAGGCGCCACTCCTACGGTCACAACGGAAAAATTGGAAGCACCGCCTGAAAAACCGTCCGGAAGAATCATTGAAGGCGAAGTAACAGAATCCATCAAAGAGCTGGTTAGATTGTTGAAAGATGAAGCCAAGGTATTATAGGAGGAATCAATGTCAAACGTAGGCGTTTATATTGAGTTAAGAGGAGACGAGTTCAAAAAAGCAAACCGTGAGGCCCTTGGTCTGGCCAGATCAAGTGGAAAAGATGTATATGCAATTATTTTTGCCAGAGACATCTCAGCCTATGAGAATGAATTCAAAGGAATACCCAAAGTCATTCAAATAAAAAATGAGAACCTGACCTATCAACCGGATGTATATGCAGCAACCATTGCCAACATAATGAAAGAACATCAGTTAAATGATCTTCTGGGGGTTGCTTCCGCTCAGGGAAAGGATTTATTCCCTCGCATTGCAGCCAATACCGATGGCAGCATCATTAATGACTGCATCGCTGTGGATTTTGATAACCATACGGTTAAAAAACCGGTTTATGCCGGGAAACTGATATCCACTTTCAAGCTGAGCGGTGAATTCCGGATTATTACCATCAGGCCCAATGTTTTTCCTGTTAAAGAAAAGGGGTCGGACAACCAGCCGGAAGTAATCGAGACTGGTATCGTGAAAGTTGAGGAAAAATTAAAAATTATCGATGTGATAAAAAGTGAAACCAAAAAGGTTGATTTAACCGAAGCCGAGATTATTATTTCAGGTGGAAGAGGAATGAAGGCCAAAGAAAATTTCAAAATACTGCAAGAAGTGGCCGAAGTCCTGAATGCCGGTGTGGGGGCATCCCGTGCAGCAGTTGATTCCGACTATGCCACTCCGGATATGCAGGTCGGGCAAACCGGAAAAGTGGTAAACCCAAAACTCTATATTGCCTGCGGTATATCGGGAGCCATTCAGCACTTTGTTGGCATGAAAACATCGAAAGTCATTGTGGCCATAAACAAGGATCCGGAAGCTCCCATATTCAAAAAAGCGAATTACGGCATTGTTGCCGATCTGTTTAAAGCTGTTCCCCTGCTAAAAGAAGAGCTACAGAAAATTCTATAGATTGATTGCTGTCTGCAGCTGATTTGGGGAAAAGTAACCGGTATCAGTTATAAAAAAGGGTAAAAAAGGTGGGAGATATATTGAACGGAAAACCGATACCGGTTACGGATATATTTGAGTTTGTTTTTAATTTCATTATTCAATCCAAATATAAAAGACATAGCCAAGCTTTCAGGGAAATGTAAAATTCCGACCCCCACTATCAATATAAAGCTTACAGGAATTATATTGGCTATAACCGAATAAGGCATGAATACTGACATAGGGAATTCCGTTCATGGCCAATGATTCATGAAATTCCAACCAGTTCATATGATGTTGACCATTGCCGGCACCCCCGGAAAAAAAAGCCCCTTCCTGGTAGCCAAAGCCGGTTTGATTGCGGTTTGACAGCTCGGTTTGATACAACTCATGCCATTGGAACCACAATGATATAAACCGGGTAGTACTGGCCATTTCAATTAGATTCTTATCCATTTAAACAATCCCCTTTCCTTAGAAGATGCCACGCCCAGTGCCAGTGTTACTTTCAATGATATGGCAGGAATATTTTGCAACATCTGGCACTGGTGTGGCTGTATAAGAAGGGTATTCAACCTGATTCCGGGGTACCAAGCCTACCATTTGCCAATAATGTGTTAGCAATTATGCTTCCAATAACTTCAAGTTTGAAACCATCTATAACAAATGATTTCAAGAATTTACTTTTTCAATGACTTTTTTAACTGTTCCATATTGAAACATTTTTCTAAAGATTTTTACTTTTATGACTATATGTCTTTCAATTGAACCGGAATCCAATTGTAATGGTTTAAAACACCATTTTTCATTAAAATGAATTTACCTCATTGACAAACGATTTCAGGATCTAGAAGAGTGTACTGAAACGGGACGAGTTCCCTCAAAATGAACTTCTTGCTTAGAACGAAATTCAAACTTGATTCATTCAGAAAAAACAGAAATTTTAATAAAAAACAGATGATACGACTTTGTGTTTGTATTTCTGGTTATTGTGAAGGTAACCATTGTTATACAGATGCAAAGTCTTCAACAGATCTCCCCTGGCTTCATCATAATATCTCTTCAGAATTTGCATTCCCAAATCAATATTATATTCAATATTGAAAATCCGCAGATTATCAATGTCCAGTTCTTCCTTCCACACCGAGTAATTCACCTGCATCAAGCCATAGGCTCCTTTTGAAGATATGGCCCGGGGTTTGAAATTGCTCTCAATCTGAATCAAACTCAAAATCAAATTGGGATTGAAACCGTATTCCTTACTTTTATAGTAAACCACATCGACAATTCTGGAGAAAACCGGGTATTTTTTCCGGACCACCTTATCTCTGTAGGTTAAAAAATCAACATTTTCCATCTGAACTTGATGGGTATGCATTTTCTGTTTCATTTTATCAAGCCGTGTATTCAGTATTTCAATTTCTTTCTTTCTGTGTTTATTTTCAACCGATACCTGAAGCAGGTTTGCCGTCAATATGGCTACAATCAAGGTTGAAAATATGAGTATAAATATTATTTTTTTTGAATTCATTTTTCTACCCCTCAACTATATATTGTGTGTATTCTATCATAAAACACTATATATGTCAATTTATTTTAATTTTTTTAAAGCCTGAATTCTATCAGTAAAATGCTGTTTGTGTCAAGTCAATAACTTCAAAAAAATAGCCCTGAAATTAACCTTGATTTTTGTGATGGTTGCCTTTACAATACAATCAGAATGAACAAATTACTCAGTCCTAAAAACGGAATATGATTTATAACAACCTATTGACAAGGAGTATCCATGAATATTGCCCTAATCAGTGTCTATCACAAAAAAGGTATCGAGACGGTGGCCCAAAAATTGAAAGAGAAGGGATGGGAAATCATTTCCACCGGAGGAACAGCTGAATATCTGAAGAAGCATCATGTCGATGTGGTCGAAATATCCGATTTGACCCAATTTCCGGAAATTCTGGACGGCCGGGTCAAAACCCTTCACCCGCTTGTTTTTGCACCGATTCTGGCTAAAAAAATCGATCACCACTTACAGCAACTTAAACAGCTGGATACATCAAAAATCGATCTGGTTATGGTCAATTTCTATCCCTTCGAAGATGCCCTGAAAGAAAA
>DAOVIP010000187.1 GCA_030671465.1 Candidatus Aminicenantota bacterium
CAACAAAGGGAAGAGCCCCTAGATCATTTTATTTAGTAGGATTTGGCAAAAATGACCGTGTGACGGGGGGCTTTGCCGCAAATGGCGCATTTTTCAAACTGGCTGTCCGGCTGGTCCAGAATTGCCCGAATGGTGGCAGATGCCTTTTCCTTAATCGGAATTTCGCATTGGGGTGATCCGCACCAGGCTGTTTTGACCAGTCCTCTTCGGGTTTCGATGATATCGATGATCTCGCTTTCGGTTCTGGCGATATGGGTTTGTGATGCATTAAAAGCCCGGGCCCTTGACAGCAATTCCGATTGAATGTCGGCCAATAATTTTTTCAGGGTTTCGACCAGGTTTTCCACAGGAACAAACTTTTTATCTCGATTTATCCGGTTCACCAGTACCACCTGCTTTTTTTCCAAATCCTTTGGCCCCAGTTCCAGGCGGACCGGGACGCCCTTCACCTCCCATTCGGAGAATTTCCATCCCGGTGTATAGGTATCTCGATCATCCAGGATGACCCGGATATTATTCTGTTTTAATTCATGGTAGATATTTTCTGCCTGGGGAAGAATGGTTTCTTTCCAGTCTCCCCTGGAGATGGGGACGATGACCGTCTGGACCGGAGAAATCTCCGGGGGAAGAATCAGTCCGGAATCATCTCCATGAACCATGACCAGCGCACCGATGAGCCGGGTGGTTACGCCCCATGATGTCTGCCAGGCATATTCGAGTTCCTGGTTTTTATTTTCAAAACGAATGCCGAAGGCCTTGGAAAAATTTTGCCCCAGGTGATGTGATGTGCCTGCCTGCAGGGATTTTCCGTCCGGCATTAACGTTTCCACACAATAGGTTTTTAGAGCCCCGGCGAATTTTTCACTATCAGATTTGAGCCCGGTGATAACCGGAATGGCCAGATATTTCTCAATAAAAGTTTTATAAATTTCCAGAATGGACAGGGTTTCTTCTTCTGCTTCCTTACAGCTGGCATGGGCGGTGTGACCTTCCTGCCACAAAAACTCAGTGGTTCTTAAAAAGGGTCGGGTGACTTTTTCCCAGCGAACGATATTGGTCCACTGGTTGATTTTCAGAGGAAGGTCTCTCCATGATTTTATCCACTTGGCATACATGGAACAGATAATGGCTTCGGAGGTGGGCCTGATGGCCAGTCTTTCCTCCAGCGGTTCACTGCCTCCCATGGTTACCCAGGCCACTTCGGGAGCGAAACCCTCCACGTGTTCAGCTTCCTTTTTTAATAAACTCTCCGGAATTAACAGGGGAAAATAGGCATTCTGATGGCCCGTATCCTTAAACATTCTGTCCAGTTGGTCCCGAATGAGTTCCCAGATTTCGTATCCATAGGGTCGAATAACCATTACTCCCTTTATGGGGGCATAATCGGCGAGCTTGGCCCTCTTGATCACATCCGTATACCACCTTGAAAAATCTTCGGATTTTTTGGTTATTTGCTTGACAAAATCGTCTGTTTTCTCCATGTTCGGGCTCCTTTTTCTAATTTTTTCATGAGTACTCCGACAGCTTTCCGGATAACCGGGTCTCTTTCCAAAAACACCTTGACACCTTCCAAGGCTGAGAATTGATGGGTAAGTATGTCCCTTTTTATTTCGTATTGAATCATTTCCACATGTTTTTTAAATAATTCCGGGGTGAACTGAATTTGCTTTTCCTTCAGGAATTTTTTGAATTTTCCAGTGATGGTGGCATCAATGGAAAAATTTTTGCTGATGGGGATCCCGGCGGCCATCAATTTTCGGGAAAACTGAAAGAAAATCCCTTTGGAAATGAGCTCGGTGATCAAGGGGGGATACCGGTCATCTTTGACCTGGATATCCGGGAATACCCCTCCCTGAAGACTGGTGTTATGGTCATAACCATCGTCTTGCAGAATGGAAAAATATTGATCGTATTCACGGTAATCCCTTTGCAGGCTTTTATTTTCGGGGGTATAATATTTAGCACTGGTCAAGGCAATGGCGCAATTCAGCGGCAGGGGGTGTACGGTTTCCACCAGGCCCTTTCCCCAGGAACGGCTTCCGATGATGGTGGCTTTATGGTGGTCTTTCAGGGCCGAGGCCACGATTTCAGATGCGCTGGCGCTCTGCCGGTTGATCAGAATAACCAGGGGAAATCCCTCAAACTGGCTGTCTTTATCGGCCAGGAATTTCTGCTCTCGATTCCTTCCCCTGATGGACACCACGGTTTTTCCTTTTTCCAAGAAAAAATCGGAAATTTTTATGGCTGCCTGAAGCAATCCACCTGAATTTCCTCTTAAATCCAGGATCAGCCCTTGCACGCCCTGTTGGCGGATCAGATGGTTTAGATTGGAACTGAATTCATTAGCCGTGGTCTTGCCAAAGGTCCGGATGCTGATATAGCCGATCTCAGAACTGGTGGGGTGGGATAGTGAATATGATATGGAATTCAGGGGAATTTCAGCTCTCTTTATACGGAACAGGAGGGGTTTGCTACTTCCCTGGCGTTGAACTTTGAGGCTAACCTGGCTGTTTTTGGGCCCTCTGAGCTTCCTGACAATCTGGTCCAAGGGCAGGCCGGCTGTGGATTGGTTCTCGATTTCGGTGATTACATCGCCGGGCTGAAGCCCATGTTTGAATGCCGGGGTGTCTTTGATTAGGGATAGGATGGTCAGCCGGTCTTCGTACTTGGTAATGCGGATCCCGATTCCATAATAATTTCCCTGTTGGTCTTCCATCATGGATCTCAACATGGGGGGATCCAGAAAATATGAATGGGGATCCAGGGTTTTCAGCAATCCGTGTATAGAGGCAAAGACAATTTTCCTGGTATCCGGCGTCTCCGGGCAATTTTCTTTCAGAAGTTTGTAAATCTGCCTGTATTTATCCAGCTGGTGCTGCCAGTGGGCATCGGAATCCGAAGTCAAAAAAAAAATTGCAAAACCGAGAATGAGTGCCAGTAGGATTGCCTTTTTCATATCCCTTACTTATAGCAAATACCAGCTTCGGAGTCAAATATATCCGGGGAAAAGCGGGCAGCTATTGAAAATTTGACCGAAAAGGTGTAAAATAGATAACCGATCTAAATTTTGTTGAGGAGAAAAAGAATGGCGACAGAAAAGAAGGATATCGAGGCCAAAAGCCAGCCGGAGCAGAAAGCAAGTGGAACTTTGCAGGATAAGCAAGCCAAAGGGGATATGAAAGCCGCTTCTGAAAAGGAATCGGAAAAAGCCGAAATTAAAGAAGAAAAGAAGGAAGTAAAAACCGAAGAAGAGAAGCCGGAGACCGAAACAGAGCAAAAAGAGGCGCCGGAAAAATCCACAGTGGTGGATTATTTTGCGGAAACCCGGAAAGACCTTCCCGAATTGAAACCCGGAGATGTCATCCGTGTGTCCTACCGGGTAATCGAAGGCGGGAAAGAGAGAATCCAGGTCTATGAGGGGACGGTTATCGCCCTGAAAAATTCCGGAATTTCAAAAACCATAACTGTCCGGAAGACATCATTCGGGATCTCCGTTGAAAGAATTTTTCCATTGAATTCCGAGTTGATTCAAAAAATAGAAGTTAAAAAACATTCCAAAGTCAGAAGAGCCAAATTATATTATCTCAGAAAGCTGAAAGGAAAGGCCGCGCGGCTTAAAGAACTGAGGTAATGTGCGATTATGAGATTGAAAGCGGATTACTGAAATTAAAATACAGATATATATGCGGCCTTGATGAAGTGGGGAGGGGAGCCATGTTCGGTCCGGTGGTCTCCGGGGCAGTCATTTTAAATCCAGAACAGCTGAATTTTGAAATAAAAGACTCAAAAAAATTGAGCCCTGCCAAAAGAATTGAAATGGCTTCTGGTATTTACCGGGACTCACTGGATTACTCGATTGGCTGGTGCTGGAATGATGATATCGACCGGACCAACATTGTTGAGGCCACCAAAAAATCAATGCAGATGGCAGTTAATAAGATGCATGTCCGACCCGATTATGTGCTGGTGGATGGCCTGAATCCGGATTTTCTGGGAATCAAGGGCAGGGGTATTATAAAAGGGGATAATATCAGTTTGTCCATTGCAGCGGCCTCCATCATCGCCAAGGTGTTCCGGGATCAATTAATGGTCGATTTTTCAAGGTTTTTCCCTGATTTCCAATTTGAAAATAATAAGGGATATCCTACCCAAAAACATTTAAATATGATATCATTAAGATCTAAAACTTATTTTCATCGAAAAAGTTTTAAATGGAAAAATGGCAAAGGAAAATAGATTAGTTATTTTAAAAACCGCCAATAAATTATTCCGCCAGGGGAAAATCGATTCAGCCATAAAGGAGTATAAAAAAATATTGGGTATCAAACCCAATGATCTGGAAATCAGAAGAATTATCGGGGATCTGCAACTCAAACAGAATAATCTCCCCGGAGCGGTCGATCAATTTGAATGGATCGCGGATTATTTTTTAAAAGAGGGCTTTTTTGCCAAAGCCATTGCCATGTATAAGCGTATAACCCGGATCAACCCGAATTATGAAGGGGTTTCGGTCAAACTGGCCGAATTGTATACCAAGCAGGGCCTGATCATTGAAGCCAAACAAATCTATCTCGATCTTGCCGAGGAAAACAAAAGAAAAAACAATCATAGAAAAGCCCTGGACATGTATAAGAAGATACTCGAGTTTGATCGAAACAACATAAAGATGAGACTATTGCTGGCGGATAATTATTGCAGGGAAGGGCTGGAAGAAAATGCGGTCATTGAATATATCACTGCTGCCGATATCCTGATGCATAAAAAAGATTTTCAAAAA
>DAOVIP010000347.1 GCA_030671465.1 Candidatus Aminicenantota bacterium
TATGTGAGGGAAAGATATGCCAATGATCAAGTGGTTCAGTACCTACTTAAGGAATCTCTGACAAAATCCCTGGTTAAAATGGCCGGTGGCATAATCGAAAATCCTTTTTTTCCAATTCAATTCCTGCTTAAAATAGCCAGGGAAGGATCCCCCGCAATGCTGAAATTACTGATCAAGAAGAAAAACAAATTGATTGCCTATCCCGAAATCATGGCCGTGATGGAAAAGAATCCCAAAATACCATCTTCGATCCGGATCGAACTCAATAAGATCAGAGAATATTATGTGAAAAAATTACAGTCTGAGAAAATCTCAGAAGATGTTATTATTGAGGAATTCCGCGAACCGCCATCTGCAACAGTAAAAAAAGGAAGAAAGGATCTCAGAAAAAAACCGGCACAGATAAGTGATAAAATACTGGATTTACTCAATAGAATCAATGAAATGTCATTGCAGGAAAGGATCCGATTGGCCATGGTTGGAAACCGGACCGAACGGTTTATTTTATCCAAGGATCCGAATGAAATGGTGGCTTCTGCCCTACTTGAGAATCCTGATCTGGACAGTCGAGAACTGCAGAGTTTGATTGAGGGTCGTGGAAGACCGATATCATTTATTGAGCTCGTTATCAAAAGAGATCATTTACTGAAAGGCGATAATATTTTACTCAGCCTCATTAAACACCCAGAGCTTCCGCTTAAAAAAGTATCCCGGGTGTTAAATGAAATGAAAGGATCAATGCTAAAAACCGTGAGCAAAGATCACAGTATTAATCCCAACATCAGATTGATGGCCTCTGATCTCCGCCGGTTAAAAAGTAAAAAAAGTAAATAAAAAAAAATCCGTATCCAGTTGAATTATCAGCAGAAATTCTTTAAAATAGTCTTTTACTGAATGAAAGCCCTTTCTTTTTTGGGTTCAGAATACTGACAATTTTCTAAGGATCATTTCATGGAATCCATGGTAAGAGTTCGATTTGCACCCTCACCAACAGGGTATTTGCATGTGGGAGGGGCTCGAACCGCACTTTTCAATTATCTTTTTGCCCGTCACCATCAGGGAACAATGGTGTTGCGAATCGAAGATACGGATCAGAAAAGATTCCAAAAGGGGGCCATGGATGAGATATTCCAGAGCCTGAAGTGGATGCGACTGGATTGGGATGAAGGTCCGGATAGCAAGGGTGAGTATGGTCCCTACATTCAATCGGAAAGAAAGGAAATATATCTCAAACATGCTGACCAACTACTGAGCACCGGTAAGGCTTACCAATGTTTTTGCACCCCGGAACGTCTGGCCCAATTGAGACAAGAACAGCAGGATACCAAAATGAAAATCGGATCCGGATATGACCGGCATTGTCTGAGTTTATCTCCGGAAAGTATTAAGCAAAAGCTCGATTCTGGAACTCCCTACGTGATCAGATTGAAAATACCTGAACTTCGCACCATCGAATTCGAAGACTTAATCCGGGGAAAAATTGTCTATCAAAGTGATATTCTCGATGATTTTGTTTTGCTGAAATCAGATGGATTCCCGACCTATCACCTGGCCAATGTGATTGATGACCACTATATGAAAATCACTCATGTGATGCGGGGTGATGAGTGGATTGCCTCCACACCCAGGCATATTCTCATCTATGAAGCCTTTGGCTGGGAACCTCCTCAGTTTGCCCACATGCCGGTGATTCTGGCCCAGGGTGGAGGGAAGCTGTCCAAAAGAAAGGGTGCAGTTTCGGTCCTGGACTATAAATCCGCCGGCTACCTGCCGGATGCCCTGGTGAATTTCCTGGCACTCCTGGGATGGTCACCCGGCCAAGACCGGGAAATCATGACCCGGGAAGATCTTATCAGTCTTTTTGACCTGAAAAAGGTTTCTCCCAAGGCCTCTGTTTTTGATGAAAAAAAGCTGGAGTGGATGAACGGTCATTACCTGAGAGAATCCAGCGTTGATTCACTGTTTGATATGGTTGTGGAAAAATGGCTGGAAATGGGCTTATTCAATAACCGTTCGCTTTTGGATGAATCCTATTGTAAGACCATTATCGGATTAATGAAGGCCCGTTCCAAAAGAATTCATGAAATCGCAGAGAGTTCAGTTTATTTTTTCAGGGATCCGGACAAATATGAAGACAAATTGGCAAAAAAATATTTTAAAGTTGCTGATCTTAATGTTTTGAAAGCCCTGGTTGATAAGCTGGAGAGAGCATCGTCCTTCGGCCATGAATCTCTTGAATCCGTATTCAGGGGCCTGGCTGAATCTGAGAATATGTCGCCAGGAAAACTGATTCATCCAGCCAGGCTGGCAGTCAGTGGGGTAGGCCATGGCCCGGGGTTATTTGAACTATTGGAAACCCTGGGTAAAGAGACTACCATCAGGCGGTTAAATAAGGCCATCGAATGGGTAAAGAACAAAGAGATAAATCAACATGGAGCCAGTTAATATGTCAACAGATCATCAAAAACCGGTATCAAGCTTTATCCGGGAAATAATTGAAAAGGATTTAAAGTGTAATAAAAATGACGGGCGGATTCATACCCGTTTTCCGCCTGAACCCAATGGATATTTACATATCGGCCATGCCAAATCCATATGTCTTAATTTCGGGCTTGCTTCCGAATACAACGGCTTATGTAACCTCCGTTTTGATGATACCAATCCCAGTAAAGAAGAGGAAGAATATGTCGAATCCATCAAAAGGGATATTCAATGGCTGGGTTTCGACTGGGAAGACCGTTTGTTCTTTGCCTCTGATTATTTCCCGCAGATGTATGGGTATGCGGTTCAGCTGATCAGGTCCGGGAAAGCATATGTGGATGATCTCGATGCCGA
>DAOVIP010000097.1 GCA_030671465.1 Candidatus Aminicenantota bacterium
ACCATCATGTTCGATTGGGGCAGATGGATTGCGGATCAAGTCAGACTGGAATTCAATTTCAGAACCGGAGCAGCTGTCTTGGGACTGGGGTATATTATCGGATTGAAATATTCACTGATCATTGTCTGCGGCTCATTTTTATCCTGGTGGGTTTTTATTCCGGCCATATACTATATAGGGAAATTCAATCCCGAACCCATACTGAATGCGGCCAAACCTCTGGCCGATATGATGCCCCAGGAAATTTTTGTAGCCTATGTGCAACCGATTGGCATTGGCGGAATTGCCGCAGCCGGGATCATCGGGATTATTAAATCCAGAAAAATCATCTATGGTGCATTCAAGCTGGCCGCCAGTGAAATTTTCGGTAGCAAGCTGGGTGACGGACAAACAAAAAAAAGTGGTCGGTTACAAACCGATATCAGTATGAAATGGAATGCGGTTTTGCTGTTTTCAACGCTGCTGGGGATCCTGGCTTTTTTCCTGATTGGCGTGGTGAAAGGCAACTGGTTCCATGCCCTGGTGGGATTGGGACTGGTTACCCTGATATCCTTTCTGTTTACCACAGTTGCTGCCCGGGCCATCGCCATTGTAGGGGTGAATCCGGTTTCCGGCATGACCCTGATGACCTTGATCCTGTCTTCGGTTATCCTGGTGGCAATTGGACTCAAGGGGAGCAGCGGAATCCTGATTGCCCTGTTGATTGGAAGTGTGGTCTGTACTGCACTGTCCATGGCCGGCGGATTCATTACCGATCTGAAGGTGGGCTACTGGCTGGGTACCACTCCCAGAAACCAGGAGCGATTCAAGTTTCTGGGGGTATTGCTGTCGGCGGCTGCGGTCGGATTTGTCATCCTGGTGCTGTATAAAACCTATGGGTTCGGACCCGGGAGCCCGCTTGAAGCACCCCAGGCCTCGGCCATGGCTGCAGTACTGAAACCGCTGATGACCGGGGTCCCCGCTCCATGGCTGTTGTATCTGGCTGGAATCTTTGTGGCCATTATTCTTGAACTGATAGGGATTCCGCCTCTGGCTTTTGCCCTGGGTATGTATCTGCCTTTGTATTTGAATACACCGCTGCTGGCCGGTGGTATTATCGCTCACCTGGTTGGCAAGAGCAGCAAAGACGAAAATTTACTGGTCAAGAGAAAAGAGCGTGGCACCCTTATTGGATCGGGATTTATTGCCGGGGGAGCACTGTTCGGCGTGGTGGCTGCCTTTATCACCTTTATCGGCAGGGAAGTTTTCAAGGCCGGTGAGAATTGGTCACTCATGAAGTCCCTGGGAACCGAATTGTGGTATGAAGGTCAAAGTAAATTTCTGGGATTCATGGGTTCTGAATTTCTTGGTTTCCTGATGTTTGCCCTGCTGCTGATATTTTTCTACTGGTATTCAACCCAAGTTCCTAAGGATTGATTCAGTCGGTTGGGTAGGAAGTTATTTGATTGTTGGTTTGAAATTTTCTGTAATTTACTTTATAGTTAAAGCAGGAGATTGCATTGGTTAAAAGTAAAAACGGAAACATTGATAAAAAAAACATCAGGCCTCCCGGGGCCGGCCGGGAAACGAAAATCATTGTGGACCGTGAAATCGATGATACCAAAACCCGTCAATTTCCTCAGGATCAAGTTAAAGAGAGAATCCAGGATCCGAACCAGAATGTAATAGAAAAAACGAGTCCGGAAAATGGTGAAAGCGGCATTTCATTCCGGATACAAAAACAATCTCCTTATCGACCCCTGTTGCTCATTCTGGGCATTGTGCTCTTGAGTTTTATCGCCCTTTTCGTTTATCAGATGATTCGATCGCATCGAAATACAATGATGTTGAAAAAAGCCACGGAATTGAAAACCCTGCAGGATAGCGATGCCGAATTTTTGGAATCTCTGGAACAGAGGAAACCCATGGTGGAACCGGAGGACCAGACCCAAGAGTTTGCTTTTTCGGATGATATATTTCAGGGAGAGGCCCCTTTGCGTGCTGAAGCTGAGGGAGTGCTGTTTACCAAGGAAAGGGATGCAGAACTGGTGGCGATAGGGGATGCAATGAATATTCGTGCCCGCCTGCTCTTCGGGATAAAAACCGCCCAAAAGGGGGATATCCTCACCGAAACCTGTAAGGGGAATTTCAATGGTTTCAAAATTTCCAGCCTGAAAGTACGGCTGTCTGGAAAAATAACCCAGGATGAGATTTCGATATCAACCCCCTCCCGGGGATTGATCAAAATAACCGGCAAAACTCTGGATTCAGTCACCCGAACCCGGTATGATCAGATTTTAAAGGATTTGGAAGCTGCTGGATTGAAGGCCTTCAAAAGGTTGTTGCCGGAAAAAAATGCGGTCCAGATACAGTTGCGGATGATCCGTATTTCCACCTTCCGATCCGGTGATGCCAATCTGTTTACCGGCACCAGTGTGGGAAAAATTTCCCTGGATGCAAAAATTTCCGATATGAAATCTCTGCTTCCTCCCCGTTACAGGATGATAAAACGCAGAATTATGATGGAGAATGAATTTGTGATAATCTATAAGATAGAAGATCAGAAGCGGACCCCTCTGTTTTACGTTTATGAACGGGATGCCAAGATCTGGGGGATTCAAATTGAGAACGACAGTTTCAGAACGGCCCGGGGTCTGGGAATCGGAAGCAGTCTGGGAGCCATGAGAATTTATTATACCAACCTGAATATCCGCTCACTGCCCGGAAAGGTTACTTACCTCTGGATCAATCAGGAAGATTATAAGGAGATAAAATTTATTTTAGTCGATGATAAGCGGATCAATTTCGATGACAATATCTTTCCGTTTGACATCAAGGTCAATTCTATTTTGATCGGAAAATCACCGTATTTGAATTGAATTTACTTAAACCTTTCCCGGTTGATGATATATTTTCGAACCGCCCAGTTGTGTTCTTTCAGAGTCTTGGAAAAATAATGGGTTTTGAGATCCTTGGCCACAAAATAGAGGTACTTCGTATTTTCAGGATAGAGAGCTGCCTCAATTGAGGCGATTCCGGGGCTGCATATCGGACCGGGAGGCAGTCCTCTGTACAGACGTGTATTGTAGCGGGATTTGATTTTTAAATCTTTCCATCTCAATTTGCCGGTATATCGGTTTTCTTTTTTCAGTATGAAGGCGATGGACGGATCACAGGCCAGGGCCATTCCCAGCCTCAGGCGATTGTGAAATACAGAAGAGATCAGGAATCTCTCCTCTCGGGATGAGGTCTCCTTTTCTATAAGGGAGGCCAGTATCATGATATCCCGACTCGAAAACTTTATATCCATTGCTTGCCATGACATGGTGTAAGAGAAATTGTTTTTGAATTTCGTCACCATCAACCTGACCAGTTCCGGGGCAGTGGTTTGTTGAGGTACCAGGTAGGTGTCCGGATAAAGATATCCTTCCAGATCCTTGGCCTTGGGATCAATATTGGCAATGATGCCGGTATCCTGACAGGCTTTTAAAAAATCTCTGGAGTCGATTTGATGATCATGTTCCAGAAATTCAGCGGTTTCCTTAATGGTCATACCCTCTTTTATGGTTATTTTGTACAGTATGACTTTTCCCAGTTCCAACTTGTCAATGATCTGTTTCATGTTCATGGGTTTTTCAAACCGGTATTCCCCTGATTTTAGTTTGATTGAACTGAAAAACAGGCGGTAGTAAATGGAGAAATAGGTATAGCTGGGGATAATCTTTTTCTGATAGAGCAATTTTCCAATGGCTGAAACCGAAGATCCTTTTTTAAGCAGAACTGTAATCGATCCGGAATAACCCTGGTATGGTTTGAATACTTTGTGATAGACGTCCAATCCCACCACGACGGAAATCAACAGCAGAATGACCAGCAAAAAGATGATTATTTTCTTCATGTCGGGTCCAGGTAATTTTTTAGCATAACCAGGGCAGCGGCAGAATCAATGATTGCTTTTCTTTTTTTGTGATCTCTGATGATGGGCTTTAACAGTTCTTCGGCTTCGAAACTGGTCAGGCGCTCATCGATAAATTCGATATCGACATTGAGGTTTTTGCGGAGAAAGTTATTGAATGCTTCAACCTTACGGGTGATCTGACTGGGAGTGCCGTTCATATTCAAGGGGTAGCCCAGGATAATTTTATCGACTTCATATTCTTCCAGTATTTTTTTTATGTGTTCCAGGTCATGTTGGGAATTTTTTCGATTCAGGGGTGTCAGCGGGGTGGCCATTTTCATTGAACTGTCACCGATTGAAAAGCCGATTCTTTTTTCCCCAAAATCAATGGCTAAAATTTTCATTCATCCTTACCGTCCCCAATATGATACTTGATTCCTCCCTGTTTTTTAATGCTTTTTCTGGTCATGGTGATACTCGAATCCATAGTCGATAAGCCGGGTGATCAGATCGGTGAATGAAATTCCTTCCAGCTGCCATAGCTTGGGGAACATACTGATTTCAGTGAAACCCGGGATGGTATTTATTTCATTTATGAATACCCGGTCTGTTCTCTTTTCCAGGAAAAAATCGATGCGTGACATACCATTGAGAAACAGGACCTGGAAAGCACGCCGGGCCATGCTGCATATGGTCTCCTCAATTTTGAGGTCCAGTTCCGCGGGTATATGGAAGCGTGTTTGGTTATCCAGGTACTTGTCAGCATAGTTGTAAAACTCGTTGTGTGGGATCAATTCCCCCGGTCTCGATACCTTGATAGCCTGGTTGCCCATCACCGACACCTCGATCTCGTGAGCGTCAATTCCCTCTTCGATAATGACGATGGAATCGTAGTGGAAGGCTATCCGTACGGCTTCTTCTAGATCATCCCAGTATTTGACCTTGGTGATGCCCACCGATGAACCGAGGGAATTGGGTTTTACAAAAACAGGCAACCGCAGTGAGTTCTGGGTCTCTTTGAGGATTTTCCTGTGGTCGTTTTCCCGGAAATAGACAAATCTGGGCGTATCCAAATCTGCGCACTGAAATATCATCTTGGCTGCCGCCTTGTTCATGGCCAGAGCTGAGGAAAAACTGCTGGCACCCACATAGGGCGCGCCGGCCAGTTCTAACAGCCCCTGAATGCGGCCATCTTCACCGTTGGGCCCGTGGAGAACAGGAAAGTAGATGTCGCAGGAGAAGGGTTCGAGAACTCCGCTCTCCCAGGGAGTGAAGGAATGGAAACTATCCCTGGTTTTTAACAGTAACTCGGATCCTTTATAAGATGGGGTTTTGAGCAGGGTGTTACCGTCCATACGGCACCAATTTCCCCTGGGATTGATGTAGATTAGCAGGGGATCGAAACGCGACCGGTCGAGGTTGGAGTAGGTAGCCTTAGCAGACTCAATCGAGACTTCGTGTTCCGCGGACATGCCGCCAAAAATGATACCGATGGATGTCTTTTTGTGATTCATTTTAAAATCAACCTTCTACCATACTTTTAGAATGGAGTAAAGTTTTTGCCCGGTCATCTCATGAACCGAATCGTATAAGGCATTACTCGGAATCATTGTGCCTCCGGTGATACAGTTTATAATAGAAGTAATTCCGATAAATATTTTTTACATAGGTTCGGGTGGCGGTAATGGGAATCATCTCGATGAACTCGTCATCCGGGGCATGGCCAAACCGTTCAATCCACCTGTCCACCCTGGAATCTCCGGCATTGTATGCGGCCAGGGCCAAATGTGTTTTTCCCTGGTATTTATTGATGAGATGTTTTAAATATTTGGTTCCGAGTCGAATATTGGTTTCAGGCTCGAACAGGTCTCGTCTTTGAATTTTTTTATTGGCTACCTCCCTGGCGGTTCTCAGCAGGATCTGCATGAGGCCATAAGCCCGGGCTGTAGAAACCGCATCGGTTTTGAAAAAACTTTCCTCTCTAATCAGTGACAGTATTAAATAAGGATCAAGGTCGTTTTGTTGACTGTACCTTTTAATTAGGCTTTCAAATCGCACCGGAAGGTAAATTTCACTCAGGAATGTGGGCAGTTGAATGGACTGGTAGCATTCGAAATTATCTTTGAATTTTTTAAAGGCCTGGTAGTAATCATTCTGTTTTAAATGGATTATGGATTCGATAATCATGATGACATTCATATCCGATCGGGACAAACTGTTTTCATTTTTGACCAGTTGAATCAATTGTAGGCTCTCATCAACCAAATGATTCCTGATTAAGTATTTTAATCCCCTGACAATGTCCATGAGCATTGGATTCTGGTTCTGGTTGACCAGTTGGATAAAATTATTCAAACTGATGTGGGTTATGCCGTGATGTTTAAGATCGACCAATTTGGTGAAGTAATAGGAGAATGGATATTTTTCAATACCAACGGTGGCTGCATTTCCCATCTGGTAAACCCAGTATGAATTGGCCACTTTGTAGGGAACAATCGGTGAATTTTTTCCGAGGTTGAAATATTGCAGTGCTTCTTTTTTCTGATTTTTTTTCAATCTGATCCAGGCAGAAATCCACAGTGCTTTCCAAAAGTCGGGATTATCAGTTTCCAGGTTTGATATGATAAATTGATTGTATAATTTCAGGGCAAATTGGGATTTCTCCTTCATCAGCATTATATTGGCGGCATTGAACAGGAGATCGGCATATATCCGCTTGTGGTCTTTCAGTTCATGGATATGTTGGATGATTTCATCGAAATTGCTCTGGGCGGTTCTCAGGTTTATTTTTAAGAGCAATATTTTTTTATGAGCCAATAAATCTTTTCTGTTTACTCTGTTTAAAAGGTTTTTGGCATTTTCAAATCTGCGCTTTCGGTAATGGTACTCCGCAGAAAAAAGGTTTATAAGCTGGGAAGATTTTACGTATTTTTTTTCAAGAAAAATTTCCCGGAAGGCATTTATCTTGGCCAGATAAGTGAATTTTTCAACCCAGAATCCATGGTCCAGTTTATTGATCAGTATCCTCAATACCGGGCGACTTATTTTATCATTGAATACTGAGAGTTTATTCTGGCTGAACAGGGTTTTAAATAACTCAAAAGCCTGGTCTGTATTTCCGGTTTTCAACAAACTGTCCAGATACTGAATTTTCGTGTTAGTATCATTGAGGGGATGGGTGTCGAACCGCTTGATGAAA
>DAOVIP010000344.1 GCA_030671465.1 Candidatus Aminicenantota bacterium
CCAGTGCGCATCTGCTTGCCCTGAACCATCTGAAAAAGAAAAGGGAAAGTAGAGTCTTCAACTGTGGTTATGGTCAGGGTTATTCGGTTTCAGAAGTTGTCCAGGGAGTCAAAAGGATTACCGGAATTGATTTCAGCGTCATTCATTCCAGCAGAAGAGAAGGAGATCCCCCGTCCCTGATAGCAGACTCAAAACAGATCAAAAAAAAATTGAACTGGGAACCCCGGCACGATGATCTGGACTATATATTGAAAACCGCCTGGGATTGGGAAAAGAAACTGGAAGCCACGAAGGTGAAATGACCAAGAAAAAACCATTCATTCCCATTCTGGTTATTCTTTTCAATCTTTTATTCATTAATCTATACCCGCTGCCTTCTGCAAAAATTTCAAAAAAGGCTTCCCATTCCGATCAAACATCCATTCAACCCCTGGAAACCATACTTCATTATAATATCGAGGCCCAACTTTTACCACTGGAAAAAAAGCTTTTGGGATCAACCACCATCAAATGGACCAATGAGTCCAAATACAACATCACTTCTCTCCGATTTCATCTCTACTATAATGCTTTTGCAAATGAAAAAACCACCCTTCTAAGCGAATTAAAATATTTTGCAAAAACCGAGCATGAACTTGAGAACCATCAGTTCGGTGAAATTAAAATCAATGAAATCAGAATTGTGGAAGGGGAAGAATTGACCCCTAAAATGGAATACATCTCACCTGATGATCAAAATCTCCATGATAAGACTGTAATGGAAGTAAGATTAAAGGAATCCATTAAACCGGACCAATCCATTATCATAAAAATAAATTATGTTCTGCGCATTCCGGAAATCATTTTCAAATCCGGTCAGGTTGAGGACTTCTTCTTCATGAGCCAATGGTATCCCCAGCTCGGGGTACTTCAGAGTGATGGAAGTTGGAATTGCCACCAGTATCACCGGGATTCTGACTTTTTTGCCAATTTCAGTAATTATGAAGTTGCCATTACCCTCCCTGAAAAATTTACAATCGGTGCTACCGGAAATCTGGAAAAGAAAATCAAAAACGCGGACGGCACCTATACATTTTTATTCATGGAGAAAAATATTCATGATTTTGCCTGGGCAGCCTACCCGGAATTCCGGGAGATAGCTGAAAAAATCAAACTGAAAGGAAATAGAGAGACTACAAAAATTGTACTGCTGTTATCACCCGATGACCAGAATGAAAAAACCCAATACCTCGAAAGTCTGAAATTCGCCATGAAATATTATGCGGAAAATATTTTCCCCTATCCATTAAAGAAAATCACCTTGGTTACTCCCCCCCTGAAGGGTATCCGGTCAGGTAACCAAGCCTACCCCGGACTCATCTGCATCTCTCATTTGAAACCGCTGTTCAAATTGTCCATGCCAATAGAGTTGAGGACAATACATGAATTCGGACATCAATACTGGTACGGTTTCATCGGGACGGATGAAGTCAGAGAAGCATGGCTGGATGAGGGTATTAATGCTTTTTTTGACATGGAGATTATGGAAAAATTTTCCCAGAACAGCAAAAGTCATATCAATTGGATACTTTTCGGGGTCAGTATAGATCAATACTACCGTTGGAAATATCTTTCCTTACAATCTCCCGATCCGGTCAACCAATATTCCTGGAAATTTGTCAATCAAGCCTCATTCAGGGGAAATGCCATCTACAAATCCGGGGTTTTGCTCAGAAGCCTTGGAAACCATGTAGGCCGGAAAAAAATGATCGGTTTCTTCAAATTTTATGCCAAAAGATTCAAAATCAAACATCCGACGACCATTGATTTTATCAACGCTTTCAATCAGTTTTTCAATGTGGATTATTCCTGGGCTTTTGATCAATTTATCAATGACAAACTCAGCCTTGATCAATCGGTTTTTTTAATTGAATCTACCAAAATCAACCGCAATCCCGCCAAATATCGAAACGAGATTATTTGCATGCGAAGAGAAGGATATTTCCCGGTTGAAATACTGATCAAGCTCAAAGATGGAAAAGAAATAAAATATTACTGGAATGAAAGAGAGAATTGGAAAAAGATCATATTGGAAAATGACTCCCCCCTGGATCATGTAATCATAGATCCCCAAAACAAAATTCCCCTGGATAAGAACCGGTTTAACAATTCGAAAAGCATTAAAACATCGAAAAAAAGATTGAAAAATATGGCCGTCAAACTGGGATTGTATTTCCAGAATTTATTGAGTTTGGTATTTCTGTAGGATTAAAATGGGATTAATCAAGTCACTCTTGAAGAGCATTACAATTCAAAACCTGAAAGTGGCATTCTACATATGGATGTTCAATTTTCTTACCAGCACAATCCTATTTTATTTTCTATACCAATTTGTCTCAGCCTTTACCGAGAAATCTATTATTTCAAACCAATTTGGTTTCCAGGACTGCCTGGAGATTCTCATCGATATTTTCCACACCAGTAGCCCAAGTTTGACAATACTTTCAACCTTTGTTTTCATTGTTTTTCTGGTATTTGGTTTCATTTCAATTTTTATCTCTGCCGGTATTTATTCAGTATTCACCAATGAAGAAAAAATAACATTCAAAAATCTGTTTTCCTTTTCGGTTACCAATTTTTTTAAATTCCTGAAAATTTTTCTTATAAATTTGATAAACTTCTCTCTGGCCGTTTTTGCTTCCGGGATATTGTTATATCTGATTTTGAAAATGCAAGATCGGATTGGAAATGCAACACTGGTTCAGCTGGTTTTCTACCTGTGGATAATTTTTACCGCCTTGATCATGATTTTTGCTACGGCCGTATATGATTTTTCCAGAATCATTAAGCTTAAACATGAGCGAAATATTTTATTTTGCTTCAGAAA
>DAOVIP010000275.1 GCA_030671465.1 Candidatus Aminicenantota bacterium
GTCATTGCTTGATCATTTTTTAATAACTCAACAATTCGGGGGACACCATACCTAATTTTTCATATATGGCTTATCCAGAGACATTATAATCGAATAATTAGGTATCATATCCCTATAATTTCCCAAGAATCAATACTTCAAAAGACCGTCCCCAACCTTAAAGACCGTCCCCAACCTCAACTTAAGATCTTACGCCACTATTTTGTTGATTTTATCCGCTCTTTATGGAAAAAAATGATGATTAAACCGGGTATCAGAAACAAGATGTCCCATAATATCGATATGAATAAACTTTGCGTTCCGTCCTGAGAAGTGGTGAAGCATCCACAAGCGATATCCAGTCCCCTGAGGGCATTTAACCCCATTGCCGCTATGAAAACCAGTAACATCAGGCTGAGCAGAATCGAGGGTGTCCGGATCATCAGTCCGGAAACCAGCAGCAGGCCACAAATCATTTCAAACCAGGGAAGAATAACCGCAACCCAATATATGGCGATATCCGGAAGCAGGCGATAATCATAGACAATTTTAGCAAAATCATGGGGATGGGCGATTTTGTCCAGACTCGCATAGATAAACAATCCACCTAAAATAACCCGGCAGAGGAACTGAACCGAATAATGCCCTAAAAGAGTTGATATTTTAGTCTTCATCTTGATTTAATCCCCGAATTTCAGCTTTAACCCCGAGGCCCAACGCCACCCATTGCTGTAGGCCTCCCCTGTACACAAACACATTCTCATGCCCCTTTTTAAAAAGCAACCTGGCCAGGAGCAGTGAATCCGTACATGAATCATCACTACAATAGGTGACAATTATTTTATTCTGCCGGAATAAAGGTGATTGTTTCGGATAAACCCGGTCAAAATCAGAGATGGGCAGGTTAATTGCGTCAGGAATATGTTTTGTCCGGTATTCCATTTCATCCCGGGCATCCACTAAAATGATCTGTCCCTGATCTTTCAGGATTTTGAGCATTTCCGCATTGATTTCATCAATGATCGGCTGCTCACTCAATGGCAAAGGATCATGAGAATTAAGGGGATCATATTTTTTCAACAGCGGTAACGGTTCGCCCAGGATATAGTTGTACAGAAGTGCGCAAATAAAGCTGATCAAAACAATTAATGCGGTTTGGATTAAAAATCGTTTCATCTTAGTTCACCCGGTGTATCTCATGTTAATATGTTTCAGTTTCTATGTCAATCCGACCGATCTCTCCGTTGAAATTTAAATCCAGGCAATTAGGAATACACCTAAAACCATGATAATCGAGCCGGTCAGGCGTTCGGCAAATCCCTTTTCCTTTAAAAACAGATAACCGAACCAGATACCCAAAATCACACTGGTCCTCTTGATGGAAATTACATATGCCACCAGGGTTAAGGCAATGGCTGACATCTGAAAAATCGAACGCATTGCTGACAGCAGTCCGATAGACAGCAGTGGCTTAAGCATTGGAAGCGATAAACGGATTTTATTTCTATGCAAACGGTATAAGACCAAGGGTAAAAAGATTACGGCAGAGGCCACATGGGTGGAAAGTACCCAGAAAAGAACCGATGAGTTTATAACTCCTATTTTGTCAATGTTGGAGGTGAGACTCCATACAAATGCCACCAACAGCATGTATCGGGGCCCTCTTTCACGCATCAGTGCCCGGATGGGGCTCCAGAGACCCTTCTGCTTTTCTTTGACATTCAAAATATAAGCACCACAGACAATCAGTAGTATTCCAATCAAACCCTTCAAATCCGGGAATTCCCCCACAATCAGCCGAGAGGTGAGCAGCAGGCACACCGGGCTAAATGTCACCATGGGCAAGGAAAGGGACAGATCGGAATGTTTCAGGGCTTTCATATACAGCAGGGTGGCTAACACATTCAGAATCGTACCCGCCAGCAAGGCCAGCCAGAACCGATTTGATAATACGGGAATCTCTATAAAAAACAAGGCCAGTAGTAAAACCGGCATGGCAAACAGAAACATGGACCCGGAGACCAGATACTCATCGGTTGTTTTCAGGTTTTTCTTGCAGATGACATCCTTGACTGCTTCAAAAAAAGCGGTCAAAACCGAAAATAACAACCACATCATATCACCATTCGATCCGATATCAGATGGCTAAATAATCAGGGTTATCTAACCTTTTCATAACAAATTATATATGGGTTCTGTGATTGATCAGAGATTCAATGGACACGGGTTTTAACGGAGGACGGGTGGAAAAAGGACCGAGATGGGTCTGTGACTGTCCGGTTAATGCCGTCAGTATATCATAAATTACAGGCCCGCAGGTCCTGCCCTGACAATTGCCCATGCCGGTTCTGACCGTTATTTTCAGGGCGCCCGGCTCTTTAAAATCCATAGTCACCGCTTTCTTCACTTCAGCCATGGTGACATCTTCGCACCGGCAAATGATGGTTTCATCCGGAATTTCCATAACCGCCCCCACCGGAACCTTAAACAGCAAATTGAACAGGGCACCGAACTTCAAATCTTGTTTTCTTTTCCGGTCCATTTTTTTTTGTTTTCTTGAAAAATCATTTTCCCCGATCTTTTCAAATCTGTATAAGATACTATTGGCTGCCATTTCACCCTCATGAATGGACTTATAGGCCCCGCCAATACCGGTAATTTCACCGGCTGCAAAAATATTTTCCATCGAGGTTTCCAGGTTGTTTCTAACCTCAACCACCCAGCCCCCCTTTGGATCCGAATACTCAAGTTTACAGCCGGCCAGCTGGGCAAGTTCGACATTGGGAACAAACCCGTATCCAACTGCCAGGGCCGTGGTTTTATGGATCCTTTCAGTTCCCTGAATGATTTTTCCATCACCATCAACCCTGGCCACTACCACCGCTTCCAAAGAGTCTTTGCCCCGGGCTTCGACTATTCGGGTTTTATACTTCAGCGGAACTCCGGAAAAAACAATCCGGCTGATAAATTTGCCGCCTTCCATGAATTTCGGATACTGGCTGAAAACCAGAGGAAGAAATTTTGCCTTATCGAAAAAGGTCGACTGGTCACAGATTGAAATTACATGGCCTCCGTTTTTCAGAAATTCATAAGCCACAGCTAACAAGAACAATCCGGTTCCGCCGATCAGCAACCGCTCATCGCAGAGTATCCCGTGGCTTTTCAGCAAAACCTGAACCATGCCGGTCGAAAAAACCCCGGGCAGGGTCCAGCCCTTAAATGGGAGAAATCTCTCACGGGCACCGGTGGTAAAAAGAATGACATCGTACTCCAGTGATATGACTCTGGTTTCTGCCACTTCCAGCAGAATTTCCCGGTTTGTATAGATACCCACAACCCTGGCCCGGTTCATGATCTTCACCTTTTTGTTTTTAATGTTTTCAACCAGGGCAAATCCAATTTTTTTAACCGGGTCCGGCCGGTATTTCGAGTGAAGACCCAGTCGCTCCGGTATTTTCCGTAACAATTGACCGCCAATATGAATATTTTCGTCCACCAATAAGATGCTCAATCCCTGATCAGCCAGGCTGTTGGCCGCTACAATCCCGGAGAACCCGCTGCCTA
>DAOVIP010000227.1 GCA_030671465.1 Candidatus Aminicenantota bacterium
ACACATTCAACCAGATTTCGGGACGAATCATCACCCATTTGAAAGACCTGGATTTTAAAAAGGATAAATATTCCCTGAATTTTGAAGAGTTCATCGTAGAGAGCATTCTGGAATCGTACATGGTCAAATCCCTACCATATCTGCGTGATGTCTATGTGCCTGAATCCTGGTTTTACAGTTTGCGGATATTTCTTCAAAATATCAAGACTTTGGCCACCGAACTGGTAAAAGAGGATAGGGTGCCCCAAAAGACCTTTTCTTCTCTGAAAAAGCTTTACCACAAGGAATTGATCAGCAATCCCATTATCATTTCCCTGTTGAAGAGACGCTTCATTCCCAAGATGGACAAAATTTATCAGCCGGATATTTCCAATATCATTTCCACCATCCGCAACAAGGAACTCAAGAAATATCTGGGAATATTTTTTGTTTTCTCATACCGGATTTTGAGAATCAATAATTTCATCGAGCTGAACCTGAAAAAGGTCAGAAATGTGGATGTTACTATCCCCCTGGTACTGGCTCTGAAAAGAAGCCTGGAGCATCTTTTTATTTTTTATGAAAAGTACCTGGAAACCAGCATGCAAAATGAGGTCAAAGACAAGGATCAGTTGAAAAAAGTCAGAAAGGTCTATGATGAATTGAAACTGGAATACCAGAAAATATATGAAGGCGAGTTGCCGAACTTTTTTGCTGACTCCGATGAGAAGTTAAACAAGAGAAAGATCATCAAGAATATCATCTTGATTTCCGATCTGGCTGTTCAGGATTTAATTGAAACCATTGCCCAGTTGTTTAAACCGGAAATTTCCGGTTCCAATATTTTTGAACGCTACATCTCACGAAAGGAACAATCAAGGGAATTGAAAAATAAACTTACCAAGCTGAATCAGAAAATAAATGATTATTTTAACAAGAAGGGGAATATTACCCAGGAAGACATATTGTTCGATTTGAATTTATTCATCGAGAGCAATGTCAATTATTTGTCCTTCAAGGAATGGAATAAATTTTTACACTATTACGATAATTTGATCAAGATCAATTTTTCTTCTGAATTTGATCTAAACCTGAAATCGTTTAATTCCTTTGTGGCCAGCTTGATCAAGGATTTAGCGGGGCAGGATAAATAAGTCTCGCAACGCAGGTCATCCTTCCCGGATATTAAAAGAGGAGAGAGACAGTGGTTTCCAGCTGGTAAACCATAGATGGATATATGATATAATGTGATATGAAGCGAAACGAGAAAATTCTGGTTATCTTAAACCCCTCCTCCGGCATTGTAAGTAAGGACATTGCCACAGCTGTCATATTCAGAAAACTCAGAAAACACTTTGATACGGTTTCGATTATAAATTCCAATTCTCCCGAGCACGGTTATGAGATCACCAAAAATGCCCTGGATCAATTTGATGTCATTACCGCCTTTGGTGGTGACGGGACGGTAAATTCCATTGCCTCGGCCCTGGTAGACCAGGATAAAGTACTGGGAGTTCTTCCGGGAGGTTCTGGAAACGGCCTGGTTCGGAATCTCTATATCCCGCTTTCCTGGCGCCGGGCCCTGGATGTTTTGATCCACGGGAAAGACGTCTATATCGATGCCGGAATGATTAATGACCGGTTTTTCCTGAACGTGGCCGGGATCGGGCTGGATGGCTTGATTTCAAAGCGGTTCAACCTGGAATCAAAAACCAGAGGAATTGTGCCCTATATCTATTACGGGCTCCGGGGATTTATTGAAATGCCTACTTTTCGGGTCCAGATCAATCTGGGAGACATCGAGTTTCAGGATGAAATCTTAATTGTGGCTTTTGCCAATTTCAAGCAGTACGGGGGAAATGCCATCATTGCCCCCTTTGCCTCGCCCGATGACAAGCTGCTGGACATGTGTATTTTAAACAAGTTTAAACTTATATCCGCATCCTTCAATATTCAAAAATTGTTTACTGGAAATATCCATAAACTGCCTTTTTACAAGTCTTACAAGTTTGATTCGGTCAGCATCAAATCTCTGGACAGAGAAATCCCCAGTACGATTGATGGGGAATACGGGGGAAAGGATGAGTTTGAGTACACCATTAAGGTGTTACCTCATAAAATAAAGATTAGAATTCCCGTTTAATAGGAAACCTATCCTACCGGAGTGATCTCTCTGTAAAAAAGTTAAATAAAAAAAAATATTTTAGTCAGACTCTGCGAATTTATCAACCAGAAGCGCCAATAATTCGACCCGGGCATTTTTAATTTCATTCATCACGTCAATGATTTTTCCATAATCCAGTTCGACATCGGCCCTTAACTGGACCTTGCGGTCGGTAATTTGCTTTTCCTCCATGGTGTCTTCAATGATCGTTGATAGTTTGGTGATATCTTCAACGATTTTATCGCCAACATAAACGGTACCGTCTCGCTTGATGCTAACCGTTATCAATTGGCCGGCTTCCTTTTGATCCGAAATGTTTTTGGCTTCGGGAAGACTGACATTGGCACCCTTCTGAATCATTGGTGTGACCACCATAAAAATGATCAGTAATACCAGGAGGATATCGCAAAGGGGGACTACATTCGGCTCTGATTTTGCAGTATCTGAACCCAGTTCGCTGCTACCCATTATCCAGGCACCTTATTTCTGTTTTAATTTGATGAAATGATCGATCAACTCGGAAGAAGCATTGGCCATTTCACCAGTAAAAACATCGATTTTGTTCAAAAGGAAATTGAAGAACCAGACAGCGATAACCGCGACTCCGATTCCGGCACCGGTGGTGATCAATGCTTCAGCGATTCCCTGGGCAGTGGAACCCAGTCCACCAGATCCTGAAACAGCAATACCCTGGAAAGCGGTGATGATCCCAAACACGGTACCGAACAATCCAACAAATGGTCCGGTCGAACCAATGGTTGCCAGAGCATTAATACCCCTCTTGAATTCCAGAATTCCTTTAATGGTTGCTCTTTCGACGGCTCTTTTTGCCGCTTCAACCTGTTCGGTAAAAGGTGCTTTGGAATCTGCCTGATATTGCAGTTCGTTAAGTCCGGCGACCAATACTTTAGCAAGGTGACTATTCTTGAATTTTTTATCAGAACATAATTTTATTGATTCGTCAATTTTGCCTTCCTGCCAAAGCTTGCTCATCAGTCTCAGTAAGATTTGAGACTGTTTTTTGGCTTTGCTAAATACAATCAATCTTTCAACTCCAATTGCGATAGCATATACTGACATGAACAGAATAATAAGAACCACCAGTTTGGGTAATGCACCCATTGATGCCCACATTGATGATAATTCAAATGACATAATGAAACCTCCTTTAGTGTGTTATTGGTATTATTGCCCTTGAAGATTAAAGGTAATAATAACGGTAAACCTTACCGGTTTTGGAATTCCATTTAAAATATATGGTTCATAAACCCATTGTTGGATTGCTTTCAGTGCAGGATTATTGAGCAGAGGATGACCGCTTACCACTCTGGCTGTCTTGACCCTTCCGTAAATATCGGTAGTTGCTTCGATAATCACCCGGCCCTGAATTCTGGCTCTCAGGGCAACATCCGGGTATTTCGGCTCGATCTTCCGGATTAACCGGGGCCTTTGAATACTGGCCACCCGAATGGCTTCGGTTATCTGAGAAGGATCTCCCAGTCCACCCAGCACGCCGCCGACGACTCCACCTTCAACACCACCTTCGACCCCGCCCTCGACTCCGCCTTCAAAACCAAAATCACTAATATCTTCTTCTATGATTTCGTCTGGAACTTCAATGGGGGCAACCAGCCTGCCGGACATGATTGGTTTTCGCTCGACTTCTTTTTGTTCTTCCTTTTCTTTGCTTTTGCTCTTTTTTCCCTTTTTTTTTGCTGGAGGTGGGGGGGGTGGGGGTGGAGGAGGAGTTGTGGACATGAATACATCAAATATTTTTATTTCAGGTAAATCTGAGTCGGCATTCAATAATGGAAAAACGATTAAAGATAAGATGGCTATTCCATGCAGAAGTAATGAAACCGGGAAGGTTAACCATTTCCTGGTAGTTTTTCTCTTGCTACCGGATTCAAGCATCAAGTCTTCTAACATAATAAACCTCCTTATATTATTAATAAATACTAAAATTTATATATA
>DAOVIP010000464.1 GCA_030671465.1 Candidatus Aminicenantota bacterium
AAAGGGTTTGAAGGTATCTTTCAGATACTGACGGTTGAATACCTTGTAATGAATGATATGATCGGCCGATATATTAGACAGATGACCGCAGGCCACGGCTTCGATTTCCGGTACCATCCGGAATTGGTCGCGGAATTCCTGTGCTTTATTGACCAATTCATCAACCCGGGAACCGGGTAGCAGTGATTCCGGATGAAGCAAATTGTAAACCGGGATCTTCACTCGTTCGGCAATGGAAAACAAATGATTCAGGGTAAAATCTTTTTTTGAGGGTATATCCACTGCCTGATAAATGGTAGCCTTGTCAATGCCCACAAATTGGGCAAACTCTTTTTTATTGGAAAATCGGGACTCAATAATATTTCTTATTTTATCTTTGATAATATCCTGAAGCTCCGAATATATCATTTATACTGTTTGACCCTACTACTATATTGTATTATTTATTTATATTTTCAATTAAATTATTTTTTTTAATATTTTTTGTTGAATTATATTGCAATTTATATTATTTATTATATATGAAGTGCATTTCCGTAACCCATTTTCCAAATAACCGATATCATGTAAAATACGGTCAAATATCAGCAAGGAGCCAACATGCAACCAAAACCGATTAAGAAGTTTGAAAAAATCATTTCGGAAATCAATCACAACGAAACCATGGTGGTGACCAAAATAACCGATTTCCAGAATAGATCGATTGTATATGAGGTCAGGGATTCCCGGCAAAAATACCAGTTCAAAACCCTTAAGGATGCCCGGGATCATATCAGCAGCCTGGCTTCATCTATTGTCTGAACCCGCTTTACTGTTAAAAACTTTTGTGTTATAAATCCCATGATGATCATTTCCAAAACGGTGGTCCATTAACATGGTATTTCCCAGGCTGCTCTTTCTGTTTGTGATGGTTCCGTTGGTCGAGTTATCCATTCTGATCAAGCTGGGAAAGTACCTGGGAACCCTGAACACCATCCTGATTATCATCCTGACTGGAATTTTAGGAGCTGCATTTGCCCGATCCCAGGGTGCCGGTATTATATCCAGGATTAGAAATTCACTGAACCAGGGTCAAATTCCCGGAGATGAACTGATTCAGGGATTATTAATCCTGGCCGGCGGACTGATGCTCATCACCCCGGGATTCATCACCGATCTGCTGGGATTCTCATTGATCCTCCCCTATTCCCGTAAATGGTATGCCAGAATGTTCCTCTCCTATATCGAAAAAAAAATAAAATCCGGTCATTGGCAAAAACATGATATTCATGTAAATAATAGCAATGATGAATCAGAAGAAGATTCTAACCACAAGCCGGAAATCATGCAGTGATAAATGACTAGAAAAGCGAGTCAATTATATCTTATCCCAGTCAAACCAAAAGATAAAAAGTATAAACAGGAGGATTAAATGAAAAAGGGAATTTTAAGATTATTTGTTTTTTGTTTCTTTATTCTTTCGGTCACAGTTTTCACCAGCACCAATTATATTGACCAGAAAACCATTGAAACAGTTCAGAAAACACTGTTAAAGAAACATGGTGACCAAAACCGCTTCCGAATCGAGAGAGGTGTTAAACAGACATCCCTTTTCTGGACCAAAGAAGATGGCAATAGAGATGAATTTCTCGCTTTTTGTCAAAAATATTTCATCAGTTCCCCGGAAGTACTGGAATCCAATTTTAAAAGATTGGAAACCTTTTCCGAAGTTATCAATGGTTATTATACAGAAATGATTTTGGATTTACGCCGGCCGCTGGATTTAGATTGGGGTGAGATCATGCCCATTGATATGGTATTTGGGCAATATAGTCCGGCATCACATGTTAGCGAAGATTTTTTCAAAAATAAAATTGC
>DAOVIP010000519.1 GCA_030671465.1 Candidatus Aminicenantota bacterium
ACTGGATTGTCTGCCCTGGTAACATGGATCATTTTTCATCATTTTGAAAATGAAATGAAACAACTGCAGCGGCAGGGGAAAAGGGGAAACGATGGAGAAATAAGTTTTTTAAAGGCCTTTTCCGCCTCTTTCTTCATGGGAGTCAATAATCTTCGGAGAAGAAAAATCAGAACCGTTCTCACCTGTACCACACTGATTATTCTTACGTTTACGATCATGAGCTTTACGTCTGTTAAAAATATTCGCCAGCACTCCAAACTATTGTACAATGATCATACACCCTATCAGGGACTGCTGATAAAACAGTTGAACTGGAAAGGTCTCCCCACCGAAGCATTCAAAATAATTGAAAATACCATGGCCTCAAATATGATTGCAGCACCAAGGGCCTGGCTTGAAACTAAAAATCGAACCCGGGCCACAAAAATACCCATACGCTGCCAGGATCAAACCTTTGAAGCAAATGGCCTGATTGGTTTATCTCCCAAAGAACCGGAGATCAGCGGCCTTTCAAACTTTATGATACAAGGCCGGTGGTTTTCAGATACTGACCGATATTCGATCATCATTCCAGAAAGAATGGCAAACAGGCTAAATCTTTTAAACCGAAATCCCGAGGACCGGCATATTATGCTTTGGTCCATTCCCTTTAAAGTTATCGGCCTTTTTTCCGGTGATACCTTTGATAAATTCAAGGACCTTGATGGAGAACCCATAACACCGGCAATTTTCCCGGATGAGGTTTTTCAGATGACCACAGACGCGGAAATGGAGGCCATGGAATCCGGGGAGGATATCAAGGCATTTCAGAGCCGGTACAAGCATATCCCTTTTGATCAAACCGTGATCATTCCCTATAAAACCCTTATTTCTCTAGGGGGGAATCTTAAGAGTATTGCATTAAAGTATAAGAACAAACTTGATAATCATGACTCTACCTATGAAATGGTGGATCGATTCGGGTTATGGCTTTTCTCGGGTGAAAAAACAGGAGTTTTTCTCTATAATGCAAGTGACAGCCTCGACTATTCAGGGGTTCCCAATATTTTGATTCC
>DAOVIP010000070.1 GCA_030671465.1 Candidatus Aminicenantota bacterium
TTCTCTATAGCCCTGGGTGCAGGGGTAAGAAATTTTTCCGGAGATACCGACGATGTCTATAATCTGGTGAATTTGACCTTTTGCCTGGATATCGGATTCCGATTTGCCAGGTCTTTCGAAGTTTTCCTGCATACCGATTTTTTAACCGCCAAGGGAAACTTAACCATAACCGATGAAGAAACCACCATTACCATCATTCCCATAGAAGCGGGCGGACGATTCCTGATGGGCAAAAGCAATTTGTGCCCCTATCTGGGGGCCGGGTTGGGTTTTTATTTGATCAACGAGGAAAACCCCATCGGAACCATCGATGAAAGCAGTCTCGGTTTTTTTGCCGAAGCCGGCCTGAAATACTTTTTCGGAAAGAGTTTTTTTATTGATGCCAAATTAAAATATGTCATGCTGAGTATCAGACCGGAAGACAGCACGATAAACCTGGGAGGACCGACGGTTCTGGTGGCTTTCGGGTTTTCCTTTTGAACCACGCCAAAACCTTAACAATTTGGTGAGGTAACCGGATTTCTAATATGTTTCTTCCGGTTTGATTGAAACGATCAGGAAATCACATCAAATACATGACCCAGCTGAACAGGATTACCCCGCCGGTCATATACAGAAATAATTTCAGCGCATAACGCAGAATGGCTTTTTTATCGTCGTACCTGATGAAAGCCATTAAAACGGACACAATGAGCGAAAAAACAATCATGGATAAAAAATGACTCTTAAAAATCATTTTCGTTTCCCCCGGGCAATATCGAATGCGTTCAGGGCCACCAGATAATTCAAAAGACCGGCACTCACCAGATAGGTGGTACCGTAATGAAAGGTAACCGATTCAATTGATCCCTTGCCCAGACCGATCAATTGAATGATAAAGTAAAAAATGCCGTTACCCAGGTCACCCAAAAAACCAAGCACCCACAGGGGATGAAAGGGCTTGAGCCCGTAAAATTTTCCCTCCATGATCAAACCCAGTGTCAGCATCAACAAAATACCGGACAGAAAGACCACTCCCTTGACTATTTTTTTTTGCAAGAAATGACCGGCCCCGGGAACCAGCCAGGAAACAATCAGTATAAGATATGCTTTCGTCATTTGTTATTATACCCAATTTCCACGGAAAAAACAAATCAGGAATCGTCATTCAATAAAAAAGAGTTTTTAAACCGGTTTTAATTTTTTTTTAAAATTTGTATGATATAATAAAAAAAATTCTTAATACACTGACGGAGTGAAATGGAATTCAAAAAGAGAATCCTGTGTATCGGTGCTGGTTATGTGGGCGGACCCACCATGTCGGTGATTGCCCTGAAATGTCCGGAATACCGGGTAGACGTGGTCGATATCAACCCGGACAGAATCAAGCAGTGGAATTCGGATACCCTGCCCATTTTTGAACCCGGGCTCGATGAAATCGTCAAGAAAATCAGAGGGAAAAATCTGTTTTTCACCACTGAAATCGAAGCCGGGATCAAAGCTGCAGATATCATATTTGTTTCGGTCAACACCCCCACCAAAACCTACGGTGAAGGTGCCGGAATGGCCTCAGATCTTCAATACTGGGAAAAAACCGCCCTGCAAATCATCAAGCACGCCCAGAACAACAAAATCATCGTGGAGAAGAGCACCCTTCCGGTTAGAACCGCCGAAGCCATGGAGCGGATCCTGAAAGCCAGCAACCGCAATATCAAATTTGAAGTGGTATCCAACCCTGAATTTCTGGCTGAGGGAACCGCCATCAAAGACCTGCTGGAGCCGGATAGAATTCTGATCGGGTCACACACCGATGCTGCCGGTACCAAAGCAGCCCAGGCGATCGTTGATATCTATGCCCACTGGATCCCCCGGAAAAAAATCATCACCACCAATCTCTGGTCTTCGGAATTATCAAAACTGGTGGCCAACGCCTTTCTGGCCCAGCGCATTTCATCAATCAACTCGATTTCCGCCCTGTGTGAAAAAACCGATGCCAACATTACTGAAATTGCCTATGCGGTGGGCAGCGATTCCCGGGTGGGCTCAAAGTTTCTCAACGCCAGCGTAGGATTCGGAGGTTCCTGCTTCAAAAAGGATATCCTGAATCTGGTCTACATCGCCCAGAGTTACGGGCTTCATGAGGTGGCCGATTACTGGAACATGGTGGTACAGATGAACCAATACCAGCAAAGCCGATTTGTCAGAAAAATCATCCGGGAAATGTTCAATACCGTGGCTGACAAGAAAATCGCCATCTTTGGCTTTGCCTTCAAGGCCAATACCGGGGATACCCGGGAATCACCCGCCATTTTCATCACCCAGAAGCTGCTGGAAGAACAGGCAGTGATTTCCATTACCGATCCCAAAGCCCTGGGTAACGCCCGGATTGATTTAGCGGGTCTGGATAACATCAATTATGAAACCGATCCCTACCAGGCGGCCGAGGGTGCCCATGCCATTGCCATAGTGACCGAATGGGAGGAGTACCGGCATCTCGATTACCAAAAAATCTATTCATCAATGAAAAAACCGGCCTTTATCTTTGACGGACGCAATATACTGAATCACTGTCAGCTGTTTGAAATCGGATTCAACGTTTATCCGGTGGGGCAACCGGACCTGAATCATTTTAAATAGGGAGGTTACCATGTGTGGAATTATCAGTTATTGTGGAAACAGGCAAGCCATTCCTATTTTGATAGACGGGCTGAAAAGACTGGAGTACCGGGGCTATGATTCAGCCGGACTTTCAACAGTGGATAAAAACAAGATGGTTACCATCAAAACCGTGGGAAAAGTATCCCAGCTGGAGAACAAGACCGCGGGAACCCGGATCAATTCAAGCTTTGGTATTGCCCATACCCGCTGGGCCACCCATGGGAAACCCTCGGAAACAAATGCCCACCCCCAGACCGATTGCCACAACAAAATCAGCATTGTCCACAACGGAATCATTGAAAACTACCTGGAACTGAAGGAGGAACTGCAAAACAAGGGTCATCAATTCAAGTCCCAGACCGATACCGAAGTCATTGCCCATCTGATCGAGGACAATTACGAAAATGACCTGGAAGTTGCCATCATCAAATCGGTTGAGCGTCTGGTGGGAACTTTCGGGATTGCCGTTATTCATACCGATTATAAGCACCAGATATTTATCGTCAAACGGGGAAGTCCCATCATCATCGGCATCGGGGACAACGAGTTTTTTGCTGCATCCGATTCCAATGCCCTGGCACCTTATACCCATAAAATGGTCTATCTCAGCGATGATGAGATTGCCGTTCTCAATTCCAACCGCTTCTATATTAAAAACATGAAAAACGAAATACTGGAGAAAAAGATCGAGATTCTGGACGAAGATGAATATAAAATGGATAAAAAGGGATACGAGCATTATATGCTCAAGGAGATTTTCGAACAACCCGAAAGCATTAAAAATGCCTTCCGGGGCCGGATTATCCTTAATGAGGGCGTTTCAAAACTGGGCGGACTGGAGCCGGTCCTGGGCCGTTTAAAAAACATCAAAAAACTGATCATTGTCAGCTGCGGTACCAGCTATCATGCCGGCTTGTTAGGACGGTACATATTTGAAACCCTGACCGAGCTGGATATCGAAATCGAACTGGCCTCTGAATTCAGGTACCGGCGGTTGAAACTGAATGAAGATGTGGCCGTGCTGGCCATTTCCCAATCCGGGGAAACCGCAGACACCCTGGCCGCCATCAAAGAAGCCAAAAGAAAGGGGGCCCTGCTCCTGGGCATCGTCAATGCAGTAGGCACTTCTATCGCTCAGATTACCGATGCCGGGGTGTACAACCATGCCGGGCCTGAAATCGGCGTGGCTTCCACCAAGATATACACCTCCCAGCTGGTCATCATCACTCTGATCGCCCTGTTTATCGGCCGCTACCAAACCGTTTCCTTTATTGAAGGCAGTGAATTGCTCACCGCCCTCAAGAAATTGCCCGATCAGATAAAAGACATATTGAAAAATGCCAAGCAGATAGAGAAAATTGCCCTTCGCTATGCCCATTTTAAAAATTTCCTGTATATCGGCAGACTTTATAACTATCCGACCGCCATGGAGGGCGCTCTTAAACTCAAGGAAATTTCCTATGCCCATGCCGAAGGATACCCGGCCGGTGAAATGAAGCACGGCCCCATATCGCTGATCGATGAAAACTTTCCCACCATTGCCATCGTGCCCAAGGATTCCACCTATGACAAAATGATCAATAACATTCAGGAAATCAGGGCCCGGAGCGGCCGAATTCTCTCCATTACCAATGACGGGGAAGATAAAATTAAAAATATTTCCGATGACCTCATCCTGGTTCCCCAGACCCTTTCCATTCTCCAGCCCATATTGAATATCATCCCCCTGCAGTTGTTTGCCTATTACATTGCCAAAGAGAAGGGCTGTGATGTGGATAAACCCCGGAACCTCGCCAAATCGGTTACGGTGGAATAACAGGAGAACCGCATTGAAAGGAATTATACTTGCCGGAGGACATGGAACCCGGTTATATCCGCTGACCCGATCGGTCTGCAAACAATTGCTACCGATCTATGACAAGCCCATGATTTACTACCCCCTGTCGGTATTAATGCTGGCCGGGATCAAAGAGATCTTAATCATTTCCACTCCCCAGGACATACCGGCATTTCAAAAATTGTTCGGGGATGGAGATCATCTGGGACTCTCCATTCAGTATGCCTCCCAGCAAGAACCCCGGGGGATTGCCGAGTCTTTTATCATCGGAGAGGAATTTATCAACAATGACCAAGTGTGCCTAATCCTGGGGGACAATATATTTTACGGGCACGGTATCAACGACATACTGCAACGTGCGGTCCGAATCCGGGATGGCGCGGTCATATTTGCCTACAATGTCAGAGACCCGCAGCGATACGGGATTGTTGAATTTGACCGGAACAAAATGGCTATCTCAATAGAAGAGAAACCCGAACGCCCCCGATCCAACTGGGCAGTGGTGGGACTTTATTTCTACGATAACCGGGTCATCCAGTACGCCCGGCAATTAAAACCATCGGCCCGGGGCGAACTTGAAATTACCGATATCAACAACATTTATCTCCAGGCTAATCAACTGAAGGTTGAGCTGATGGGACGCGGATTTGCCTGGCTGGATACCGGAACCCATCAATCCCTGATCGATGCCTCCAGCTTTATCAAGACCATCGAGGAAAGACAGGGATTAAAAATCGCCTGCATCGAGGAGATCGCCTTTCAAAACGGCTGGATCAACGAAAAAGAACTGAGAAAATTGGCTGAAACCCTGAACAACAACGATTACGGCCGCTATCTCCTGAATCTTGCTGATTCCGAATCTGGTCCGGACTGTGGCTGAAATGTCCAAGAAGCGAAAGATCAAACATATTCTGGTTACGGGTGGGTGCGGATTTATCGGTAGCAATTTTATTCATTACCTTTTCGAGAAATCCGATTTCAGGGGTACCGTGGTCAATGTGGACAAATTGACCTATGCTGGAAATCCGGAAAATCTGCACGATATCGCCCTCCGGTACGGTAATAAACGCTACTTCTACAAAAAAACGGATATCAGTGATCACACATCCATGCAGGGGATATTCGAAAAATACCCCATCGATACCGTGATTCATTTTGCCGCCGAGTCCCATGTGGACCGATCCATATTCGGACCCTCGGATTTCATTCAATCCAACATCCTGGGTACCTTCACCCTGCTGGAAGTGGTCCGTAAAGCCTGGGCCGGGAAAAAGCATGTGCTATTTCACCATATTAGCACCGATGAGGTTTATGGCAGTCTGGGAGATACCGGACATTTCCAGGAAACTACGGCTTATAATCCCCGGAGCCCCTATTCCGCCTCCAAGGCCGCCTCCGATCACCTGGTAAAGGCCTACTTTCACACCTATTCGTTACCGATTACCCTGTCCAACTGCAGCAATAATTACGGGCCCTGCCAATTTCCGGAGAAATTGATCCCCCTATTGACCCTGAACGCCTGGAAGGGCAAACCCCTGCCCATTTACGGAGATGGCCAGAACATCAGAGACTGGCTCTATGTTGAGGATCACTGCTCGGCTATATGGACCATCATCCACCAGGGCCAATCCGGAGAGACCTACAATATCGGCGGCGACTGTGAAATGACCAACCTCCAGGTGGTGGAAAAAATCTGTGAAACCCTGGAAACACTCTATCCCCTGAAGACCAACCTTCATGTCAAACTTTTGAAGTCGAAGATCCAGAACTATAAAGACCTGATAACCTTTGTCGCCGATCGCCCCGGCCATGACCGGAGATATGCCATTGATTTTAAAAAGATCAGGACCGAATTAAAATGGGAACCCCGGGTCAACTTTGATTCAGGACTGGAAAAGACCATCCAGTGGTATCTGAAAAATGAGGAATGGATCAACAATATTATCAGCGGTGAATACCGCAACTGGATCGAGAAAAATTACCGGACCCGATAGACTTTCAAAATGAATGATCCCCAGTTCACCAATCACTTATCGGATAAGCTCCGGGCTGGGATCAACCTCTACCAAGAGATCGAAATCGGATCCGGCTTGAGGCTGGATGATTTTATCAAAGCGGAATTACCCGACCTGCTTGAACAACACCGGGAGAAAATACCCCCGGGATTCGATTTTTCCAGAAAACTATACCGGGAATTCCATATTGATCCCACCAAACATCGACCCTCATCAGAGGCCCTGTGGAGACGGCTGAAAAACAAGGGCGACTTTCCCAAGGTCAATCCCTTTGTCGACCTGACCAATTTTCTGTCCCTAAAATACCAGATCTGTTTCGGGCTCTATGACCTGATCAAAATTAAGGGAGATATCACCATTGCCCTGGGAAACGATGACGACCAGTTTCAGGGCATCCGTAAAGATTGCATGCATATGAAAGGAAAGATTTTTTTAAAAGACCGGGACGGTGCCTTCGGAAATCCATCTTCAGATTCTTTGCGAACCTGTGTGGATTTCAACACCCGGAACATCTTGCAGATCCTTTTTTTCCATAAAGAAGATACTTCTGCCCCAGACATAACCCAAAAAAGCTTTAACCTATACAAAGAATTTTTTCAAACAGAAAATTCCCAATCAACCATTTTATAAAACCGGTTGATTTTAATCCAAGATACTTTTACAATACTTCCTTAAAATGAAAAAACATAAGACGATATTTGTAGCATTATTCATATTCACGGTTTTAACACTGGTAATGACCTATCCCACCATATTCCATATGGGATCAGAGGTAAGAGATCTCCTGGATTCGGTATTTGATGTCTGGGTCATTTCCCAGAACGTGCAAAAACTCATAGATTTGCAATTTCATGATTATTTTGATGCCAACATTTTTTTTCCCTATAAAAGAACGTTGGTTTATTCCAACCATTTTTTTACCCAATCTTTGTTTGCCGTTCCCATTTTCTTGGTTTCAAAAAATCCGGCATTCACTTATAATATGATCCTGCTTTTATCATTTTTTACATCTGCTCTGGGAATGTTTCTCCTGGCTCGTTATCTGACCGGAAATCCACTGGCCTCCATCATCGCGGGAATAATTTTTGCTTTTTCGCCTTTTATGATCTCCCATCTCACCCATCTTCAAATAATCACAGCAGGCGGAATCCCACTTTCATTTCTTTTTCTTCATAAATTTTTTAAGTATGAACAAACCAGACATCTCATGCTCTTTGCCCTTTTTTTTATTCTCCAATTTTTAGCCTCAGGACATTATGCACTGTATCTTACCCTTTTTTGCGGACTTTATATTTTGATCTACATGTTGACTGATAATCAATACAAACAGGGACGGTTCTGGATCAAAATTTGCCTTTTGTTTCTGATCATGATTATTACCCTGGGACCATTCTTGTTCCAATACATTCAGGTGCAAAAAGAAATAGGCTTTTCAAGAGGGGGAGCAACCAATGCCACGCTGGTTCAATTTTTAGCCTCTACTCCAGATAACTGGATTTATGGAAAACTCACCAGCTCTTTTCAAAAAAACGAGGGCATGCTCTTTCCAGGTATTCTGGCGGTTATACTGGCAGTTATAGGATTTACATTCGGAATAAAAAAAAGACATGGAAATAAAAAAATATTCGAAA
>DAOVIP010000193.1 GCA_030671465.1 Candidatus Aminicenantota bacterium
GGTAGAGCAGCTGATTTGTAATCAGCAGGTCGGGGGTTCAAGTCCCTTCGCCAGCTGTTTTTTACGGTTTTCATGGGCAGGTTCCAGAGTGGTTAAATGGGACGGGCTGTAAACCCGTTGGCTTCTGCCTTCGGTGGTTCGAATCCGCCCCTGCCCAAATTAAATAGAAATGCCGGTAGTTTCGAGTAAACGGTTGTAACCTGCGTTGATCATAATAATGGTCAGTGACGCGGGAGTAGCTCAGCTGGAAGAGCGATAGCCTTCCAAGCTATAGGTCGCGGGTTCGAATCCCGTCTCCCGCTTGTATGCCCTCGTAGCTCAGCTGGCAGAGCGCATCCTTGGTAAGGATGAGGTCATCAGTTCAATTCTGATCGAGGGCTATAAATTATTAGAATTACTATTGTTTTTATATGACCAGGAGGTATGAATGTCAAAAGAAAAGTTTGATCGCAGTAAGCCCCATTTGAATATTGGGACGATAGGTCACGTGGATCATGGTAAGACGACATTAACGGCAGCGATTACCAAGGTATTGAGCAAGTTGAATGAGAAGGTGTCGTATCGTGATTTTTGGAGTATAGATAATGCGCCGGAGGAGAAGGAGCGAGGGATAACGATACAGATAGCGCACGTGGAGTATGAGACAGCCAACCGTCATTATGCTCACATTGATTGTCCGGGTCATGCTGATTATATCAAGAACATGATCACGGGAGCGGCTCAGATGGACGGTGCGATATTAGTGGTATCGGCGGCCGATGGTCCGATGCCGCAGACGCGTGAGCACATTTTATTGGCGCGTCAGGTGAATGTACCTGCCATTGTGGTGTTCATGAACAAGGTGGACCAGGTGGATGATCCGGAGATACTGGATTTGGTTGAGTTGGAGATTCGTGAGTTGTTGACCGAGTACAAGTTTCCTGGAGATGATATACCGGTGGTCCGTGGCAGTGCGTTGAAGAGCATGGAGAGTGATGGTAATCCGGAGTCAGAGGAGAACAAGTGCATTTTGGAGTTGATGGAAGCGGTGGACAAATACATTGAGTTGCCTGAGCGTCCGATAGACAAGGATTTTTTGATGCCGATAGAGGATGTGTTTACCATCAGCGGAAGAGGCACAGTGGTGACGGGTCGAGTGGAGCGAGGTGTTGTAAAGGTTGGAGATGAGATAGAGATTGTGGGAGTACGTGATACGCGGAAGCGGGTGGTAACGGGAGTTGAGATGTTCAAGAAGTTGTTGGATGATGGTCGAGCAGGAGATAATATAGGAGTGTTGTTGAGGGGTACTGATCGAGAGGATGTTGAGCGAGGGATGGTGTTGGCCAAGGCGGGAAGCATAACGCCGCACACCAGGTTCAAGGCGGAGGTATATGTATTGAGCAAGGATGAGGGAGGGCGTCATACGCCATTTGTGACCGGATACCGTCCTCAGTTCTATATTCGGACCACGGATGTGACCGGTAATGTGATTTTGCCCAAGGGAGTGGAGATGGTCATGCCTGGAGACAATGCGAATTTGGAGATTGAATTGATCACCACCATAGCCATTGAGAAGGGCTTTAAGTTTGCCATCCGGGAAGGCGGACGCACCATCGGTGCCGGCTCCGTAACCGAAATATTGAAATAAAAAAAACGAAATGGCCAAAAGCGATAAACGAATCAAAGTTCAATTGAAGTGCTCGGTTTGCGACCGCAAGAACTATTCAACCATGAAAAACAAGCAGAACACAACCGAGAAATTAAATTTAAAAAAATATTGTCCCTGGGATAGAAAGCATACCCTTCATAAGGAGGTAAAATAGGTCAGTAGCTCAATTGGTAGAGCACCGGTCTCCAAAACCGGGGGTTGGGGGTTCGAGACCCTCCTGACCTGTTCTGGATAATATGGGTAAAAAAGGAAATATATTTAAGAGAATCAAGAACTACTTGAATGAGGTAAGGGGTGAACTGAAAAAAGTCACCTGGCCGACAAAGAACGACCTCTATAAAACCACGATTGCGGTTATTGTATCTTCAATTATATTTGGAATTTATCTGCAAGTAGTGGATTTGAGCTTTTCAACCATTATTCAAAAAGTCATTGATTTTTTCAAATAAGCCAAGATGACTGTACAATGGTATATTATTCATGTTTTTTCAGGCTCAGAGGAGTTTGTGGTAAAAGCCCTGGAAGAGAAAATAACAAAATACAAAATGGAAGATCAAGTGGTTGATATTGTGATTCCTAAAGAGAATGTCATTGAAATTCGAGACGGCAAAAAGGTGGTTAGTGAGAAGCGATCATTTCCGGGGTATATCCTGATTAAGATGGAAATGAATGACAAAAACTGGTATTTTGTTCGGAATACTCCCAAGGTTACCGGATTTACCGGTACCGGGAAAAAGCCCAAACCGCTTTCTGAAAATGAAGTTTCTACGATCTTGAAGCATATTGAAACCACCCAGGTGACACCCAAGCCAAAATATCATTTTGAAACGGGTGAAGCGGTCAAAATTATTGACGGTCCCTTCATCAATTTTAACGGGATAGTGGATGATGTCCAGGAAGAGAAAAATATGCTGAAGGTAATCGTGACTATTTTCGGAAGGCCAACCCCGGTTGATTTGGATTTTTTACAAGTTGAAAAAATATAGGAGATTTTCAGATGGCAAAACAAAAAACCAAACCTGTGGTTAATAGTTTTAAACTTCAATTGCCTGCCGGTAAAGCCACTCCTGCTCCTCCTGTTGGACCTGCATTGAGTCAACACGGACTTAATATTATGGAGTTTGTCAACCAGTTCAATAAGGCCACTGCAAAAATGGAAGATGGGATGATTATTCCAGCTGAAGTTTTGATTCACCAAGATAAAACCTTTACCATGAGATTGAAAACCCCGCCGGTTTCATATTTGCTTAAGAAGGCAGCCGGCATCATGAAGGGTTCCGACGAACCCAACAAAACCAAGGTTGGTGAGGTGTCATTGAAACAGGTTGAGGAGATCGCCAAAAGTAAGATGCCGGATTTGAATACCGACAATCTGGAAGCAGCGGTACAAATTGTAAAAGGAGCTGCCAGAAGTATGGGTGTGGAGATTAAATAATGGCAAAGAGAAGCAAAACCTACAGAAGTGCCAAGGAAAAAATTGAAAATAAAGACTATACCCTCGAAGAGGCGGTTGCTATTTTAAAAGAATTCAAGTCTGCCCGGTTCGATGAATCAATTGATATTTCAATCCGGCTGAATGTGGATCCGAAGTATCCGGAGCAGATGGTGAGAGGTACGGTGGCGTTGCCCCACGGCACGGGAAAGCAGATCCGGGTACTGGCGATTGCCAGCGGTGAAAAACAGAAGGAAGCGGAAAACGCCGGTGCTGATTTTGTCGGCGGTGAGGATATGGTGGAAAGGATTGAAAAGGAAGGCTGGTTTGACTATGATTTGATTGTAACCACTCCCGATATGATGAAGCATGTGGGAAAACTGGGTAAAATTCTCGGTCCCAGGGGGTTGATGCCCAGCCCCAAAGCGGGTACAGTCACTTTCAATATTCAACAATGTGTGGATGAAATTAAAAAAGGCCGGGTGGAGTTCAGAGTGGACAAAACCGGTATTATCAATTCCAGTCTGGGGAAAATGTCTTTTGATACGCCCAAAATCATTGAGAATGTGTCCGATTTTATCACCTCTGTTTTAAAGGCCAAACCCGTCTCCCTGAAGGGTAAATATGTCTGTTCGGTTTTCATCAGCTCAACCATGAGCCCCTCGATCAAATTAACCATTCAGGAATTTGAATAGTAAAAGGAGGACGTTGTGGCAAGTCGAAAAAATCTGGAAATAAAGCAAAAGAAAGTGGATGAACTGGGTGAGATCTTCAACAATAACGGGGTTTACCTGATTGATTACCGGGGATTGGATGTAAAGGAAATTGAGGAACTGCGGAATCAAATAAAAAGACTGGATGCAGATCTGAAGGTCATAAAAAACCGTCTGGCCATCAAATATTTTGAAAAGATTAACAAGGAGATTGACCGGGAAATTTTTTCAGGCCCGACCGCTGTGGCCTATGGAGATGAAAAATTTATTGAAGTGGCCAAAGTAATCGCCGATTTTGAAAAGGAGAATGAAAAAATAAAAATCAAGTCGGGATTCATTGAACAAAAATTTGTTAATGATATAGAGATAAGAAATGTGGCAAAACTTCCAGGCAAACCGCAATTGATGTCCCAATTGGCGTTCTCAATGGCAATGCCCTTGAAGAAGTTTGGAATGTCTTTATCTGCCCCGCTAAAAAGTATGATGATTTTATTGAATCATTTAAAAGATAAAAAACAGAAGGAGGAGTAGAACAATGGCCGAAATAACCAAGGAAAAATTCTTTGAACATCTAGATAAGCTGACGGTAATGGAGCTATCAGGATATATCAAAGAGTTTGAAGATCGTTATGGTATTAAAGCTGAAATGGCAGCCATGCCGGTAGCAGGTGTTGCCGCACCTGCAGCAGCAGAAAGTGCTGAATCAGAGGAAAAGACAGATTTTGAAGTGTTTCTTAAGAATGTGGGACAAAAGAAAATCAATGTCATCAAGGTTGTTAGAGAAGTAACTGACCTGGGCCTGAAGGAAGCCAAAGATGTGGTTGACAAGGCACCCGGTTCAGTAAAAAAGGATGTATCAAAAGAAGAAGCAGAGGAGATCAAGAAGAAGTTCGA
>DAOVIP010000100.1 GCA_030671465.1 Candidatus Aminicenantota bacterium
CACTCCATGCAATTTAATTGCTTTTTATATTATTAACAACGACACATCGGTTCAAAAGTTCTGATGAACTTTTCGTTCAAAAAACCGACTTGGTATTTATTTCATGCGGATATGTAACCATTTGGGAGTAATCGAGTATTCCCTATCTAATTGAGTGAATCGTGATCCGGAATAAACCAAACCTCTTATGGTTTCGTAAAATGACTGGTGGTTGAACCTTAACCATAGGAGGTATATATGATCAAGCAATTTGTCCGAATATTTAGCACTATAATTTTGTTGTTAATCTTTAGCGGAAATGTAGGTGCCGAAGACCAGAAAGCCAGCTACACATCCGAGCAGGAATACCTTTTCAATATCTTCACCAGCCGGCGTTCGGTGCGGGCCTACAAGCCCGATGCCATACCCGATGAACATATCAAAAAAATCCTGGATATCGCTCGCTCCGCCCCCACATCCGGAAACCAGCAGCCCTGGAAATTCCTGGTGGTTAAAAACCGGAAAAAGCTGGATGAATTAAAAAATGCCTGCATTGACCGGTCTTTGACGCGGGCCAGGATGAGCGGTACCCTGAACGAGGAGCAGTTCAAGACCCGTGAAAAGAGCATCCGTGACTACTATGAAAAAACCCTGTCCGCTCCGGTTTACATCGTGGTACTGGTGAACAAACAGTGCAAATATCCCGCCTATACCAAACACGACGGCCCCCTGGCTGCAGGATATCTGATGATTGCGGCCCGGTCCCTGGGATATGGCACGGTCTATTACACCGATTCCATCCCCGAAGATTTAACCATGAAGGTTTTCAATATTCCCGAGCAGTTCGAACGGATCTGCATCACCCCGCTGGGCATACCGGAAACCTGGCCAAAATCTCCCCAGAAAAAAGCCCTGGGAGAATTCGTGGTAATGGAAAAATTCGTCAAGGGCGTTAATTATTCCGAAGCTAAAATCAGAAAGGCCATCCAACTGGATGCCAAAATCCTGGAAACCTATACCGGTAAATACGAGTTTCAACCGGGTTTCGCACTGACCGTCAGCCTGGAAAGCGGCCGGCTTTTTGCCCAGGCCACCGGCCAGCAAAAACTGGAAATATTTGCGGAATCAGAAACCGATTTCTTCTGGAAAGTGGTCGATGCCCAGATCAACTTCAACAAGGATAAAACCGGCAAGGTCATTGGCCTCACCCTTCACCAGGGCGGCCGGGACATGCCAGCCAAAAAAACAGAGTAGATAAACAGATACTGAATTTCCATACTTGCATTAAGTCCAATATTCGATATAATGATGATTTATATATTTAGAAATGACAATGGATTCAAGGCAAGGACAATTGCGGAACCTATCGGTACTGCTGGTGATAATCATCAGCACTGCTTCGTTGATTTTCGGATCAGATCAAGAAAAAGACAAGGAATCAAGGTTTAAAACCCGGTTCCTTCCCCTGCCCGTGTTGTTTTACCGGCCTCAGACTTCACTGGCCTTCGGCGCCCAGGTTAAAACCATTTTCAGACTGGGTAGAAACAAACATCTCACCCGGCCCTCAACCATAACCCCCGAGGTCATCTATACCATCAACAAACAGTTTATCACCAAATTGTTATCCGATATTTATCTGGCTGAAAACCAGTGGCACCTGAACTCTCGGGTGGATTTCCGCAAATTCCCGGACCTGTTTTACGGTATCGGCAATCAAACCTCTCTGGAATCAGAGGAAGCCTATACCTCCCAGGCCTGGGACCTATATCTGAGAGGGGAACACCATATCGGCTCCAGCTTTCATCTGGGTGGTCATTTTCATTTATATGACTGGCAACTGACCGAAAAGAAAACCGGGGGGATGCTGGATAGCGGCTCCGTACCCGGCAGTGAGGATGGTACAGCATCCGGATTGGGAATCCAGCTCAGATACGATACCCGGGATCATATCTTTTACCCCATGAAAGGAGAATTTTTTGAGATTAAATTTACCTTCTATCACCATGCCCTGGGCAGTAGCACTGATTTTTCCTGTTTAACCATTGACCTGCGCAAATACCTGCCCCTGTCCTCCAAACAGGTTCTGGCCTTTCAACTGCTTTTGGAATCCCAAACCGGTGAGGTCCCCTTCCCCCTGATGAACCGGCTCGGCGGCCAGGACCATTTGCGGGGATATTACAGCGGACGCTTCCGGGACAAAAATCTGTTTCTGATTCAGGCCGAATGGCGCTATGCCCTGTTCTGGCGTATCGGCGTCTCGCTTTTCGCAGCTATGGGCCAGGTGGCAGACACACTCAGTCATCTAAACTCTGAAAACTTCAATTACAGCCTCGGATTCGGGCTGCGATATTTATACAATAAACGGGAATCCCTCTATGCCCGCATGGATTTCGGCTGGGGTTCTGACAGCAGCGGGGTCTACATGGAGGGGGATGAGGCTTTTTAGTCCGCCGACAACTTCTTGCGGTATTCCAGAACCGGCAGGCCGGCAATACCGTAGTTTTCAAAAGCCATTTCATTGATGATCACCCGAACCCGTTCCAATGGAATCTGCAGGGTTGAGGTAATGGATTCGGTCACCTTTTTAATTAATTCTTTTTTTTGTTCACTATCCCGTCCTTCCAGCATCTGAATGGTCACAATGGGCATGTTTCACTCCTTATTCTGGCCATTATAAATGAATGGAAACGAGAAATCAAAGACAGAATCACTTGTGTTTTTCCGGCTTTTTGATACAATGGGATTTTATTGATGGGAGGAATCCCTATTCGGGGCAGAGTAAACCATGACCAAGAAAGAACTGGAAAAACGTCTGAAAGATTCGGTATTGCTGTTGGACGGTGCCATGGGCACCATGCTCTACTCCAAGGGGATTTTTATCAATCAGTGTTTTGATGAACTGAACTTGTCAAGACCGGACCTGATCAAAGAAATTCACCGGGAATATGTGAACGCGGGCGCAGATTGCATTGAAACCAATACCTTTGGCGCCAACCGTTTGAAGCTCGGCAAGCACGGTTTCGGTGAAAAACTTGAAACCATAAATGCCACCGGGGCGGCTCTGGCCCGGGAGATTGCCGGCGATAATGTACTGGTGGCCGGTTCAATCGGACCCCTGGGTGCAAGATTGGAACCCTTGGGACCACTGTCTTATCATGAGGCCAGAGACGCTTTTGAGGAACAGGCCTGGGCTCTTAATAAGGGAGGTGCGGATCTAATCATTCTCGAGACTTTTCTGGACCTTTCAGAGATCCAGCAGGCCATACAGGGAGTCAGGGAGGCCTGCCAGCTGCCCGTGATAGCCTCCATGACCATCGGGGATGACGGTAATTCCCTTTTCGGAACCGCTCCGGAAACCTTTACCCAACGACTGGACCAGTGGGGTGCTGATGTCATCGGTTTGAACTGCAGCGTTGGCCCCCAGGTCATGATGGAAACCCTGGAAAAGATCATCAAGACCACGACCAAGCCCATCTCGGTGATGCCCAATGCCGGCATACCCAAAATGGTGGATGGCCGTAATTTTTACCTGGCCTCAGGTGAATATATGGCCGAATATACCCGCCGTTTTATTCAGGCCGGAGCCAAAATAGTCGGTGGCTGCTGCGGAACCACACCTGAATACATCCGGGCCATGAGAAATGCCATCAGCTCCATTATCCCCCGAAAACCAACGGTTATGCTTACGGTGGATAAAAAAATCGAAAAAAAATCACCCCCGGTCCCTTTGGAAAAAAAGTCAAAATTTGACAAGAAAATCGCCCAAGGAGAATTTGTTACTTCAGCGGAGATCGTCCCGCCCCGGGGGGTCGATCCAAGCCGGGTATTGAAAGCAGTCAAGCGACTCAAGGAGAGCGGAGTGGATGCGGTGAATATTCCGGATGGCCCCCGGGCCCGTTCCCGGATGAGCGCCCAGTTCCTAAGCATTCTGATCGAGCGGAATATAGACATTGAGCCCATTCTTCACTACACCTGCCGGGACCGAAACCTGCTGGGAATGATGTCCGACATGATCGGTCTCAGTGCGGTGGGAATTAAAAACCTGCTGATCATCACCGGAGATCCACCCAAAATGGGAGACTACCCGGATGCCTCGGCTGTATTTGACGTGGATTCCATCGGACTGATCAACATGGTCAACAGCCTGAACCAGGGTGTTGACCTGGGAGGGAACAGCATCGGCCAGCCCACCAGATACCTGATCGGGGTGGGCGTAAATCCGGGAGCCATTGACATGGAGCGAGAAATCCGACGTTTCGAATGGAAGGTGAAGGCCGGGGCAGAATTTGCCATTACTCAGCCTATATTTGACCTGTCCCTGCTGTTGGACCTCTTGAAGGCCATCGAACATGCCCAGGTGCCACTGATTGCCGGTATCTGGCCGCTGGTCAGTCTAAACAATGCCGAATTCATGAACAATGAAGTGCCCGGTGCCTCGGTTCCGGCTGAGATCATGGAACGCATGCGCCGGGCCGACCGAAAAAATCAGGCCCTACAGGAGGGCCTTGAAATCGCCCGGGAAATGGTATTGCAGGTCAGGGACCATGTCCAGGGAATTCAGGTATCGACCCCGTTCGGAAAGGTATCCCATGTGCTGGAAGTTTTGTCGGTTCTGGAATAGAAAAACATAAATCGTAAGTCGTAAATCGAGACAGGTGGCTGAATACGGAACTCCAGGGGCTGGCGTAGCAAACCATCTCCGGAACGGCTTGTGAAAGCATTTTCTCGAATATCGAAAAATGCTGGAACGCTCCCAAAAATGAGAACATTTTTGGGTAAAGTGAAGGAGATGTTTGTGAAAGCCCGCGGGAGCCCGACAACTGATCCGGAGAACTAGAACTAAGATAAAGGTTAAGAAAAAAACTCTGTTTGTTTTTTTTTATCCTGTATGTTACATTTAATTACGAGAAAAAGGAAACTTTCGGTGGAAGCGGAAAAGGAACTAAAACAACTCAAACAGGAAAACCAGCGGCTGTTGAGAGCCCTGGAAGAAGTGTCGATTTTAAACGAGATTGCCATTGCCATCAGCTCCACCCTGTCCCTGGACCGGATTCTGGACCTGGTGGTGCAGAAGAGCCTTAAACACATGAAGGCCGAACAGGGGGCAGTGCTGCTACTGGATGAGAAAAAAGAGGAAAAACCCTTCCAGACCATGATCCGGGGCTGGGATACCACCACCGATACTCTTCCCTTCCGCCTGGACACCCAGCTCACCGGCTGGATGCTGAAAAACCGTCAGCCCCTGCGCATCAATGACTTGAAAAAGGATGAGCGCTTCCACCTGGCCGACCCGGAGACCATTCCCATCCGTTCGCTGCTGTGTACGCCCCTGATGTTGAAAGGCCGCATGATCGGACTGGTGACCCTGTTCAACAAAAAATCAGAAGAGGAATTCAGCAGCGAAGACCAGCGCCTGATCTCCATCATCGCCGCCCAGTCGGCCCAGATCATTGAAAATGCCCGGCTGCTCAAAGAGGAACAGGAACTGATCAAGATGCAGGAAGAGATGAGGCTGGCCTTTGAGATTCAGACCAATCTGCTGCCGGAAAATCCCCCGGCCATAGAGGGATATGACATATTCGGCAAAAGTATCCCGGCCAAGGAAGTAGGGGGCGATTATTTTGATTTTATCCCTGATCGTGAAGCCCAGCTGGTTTTTTGCCTGGGGGATGTGTCGGGCAAAGGCATGGGGGCGGCCCTGCTCATGGCCAACCTGCAGGCCACCATCCGGGGCCAATCCCAGCTGGACCTGTCTATACCCGAATGCCTGGAGAACGCCAACCGGTTGCTGTTCCGCAACACCAGCCCTGAGAAATTTGCCACCCTGTTTTACGGCTGGCTGGATTACCGGAATCATGAACTCCGTTACTGCAATGCCGGCCATAACCTACCCATCCTTATGACGGAAAATAAGGATTTCCGGCTGCTCAGAGAAGGGGGAATCATCCTGGGCTGCATGGAAGCCGTGAGCTTCGAGGAACAAAAGCTCCCCATCCGGACCGGAGATATCCTGCTGATCTATTCGGATGGCATCACCGAGGCCCTGGATGACCAGGATCAAGAATTCGGCGAGGCCAGGCTGGTAGAGTTGCTGAAGGAAAATATTGGTAAATCCGCCGTAGAGATGATCGATACCATTATTGACGGGGTCACCCGTTTCAGCCGGGATGCGCCCCAGACCGATGACATGACCCTGATGATCATCAAACGCACCGGTTAAACCAAAGATATTTTCGATATAAATGGGGAGAATATCATGTATATGCGTTTGTTTCATTTAAAGATTAAACCCGAAGGCCTGGAACTGGCCCACTATTACTATCAGGACACGGTCCTGCCCCGGCTGCGCACCATGCCAGGCTGCCGGTTTGCCCGGCTGATCCAGAACCGCTCCGAGCCCAGTGATTTGATATCCATGACCCTGTGGGAACGCCAACAGGATGCCGAGGCCTTCCAGCAGAGTCCGGTCTTCGAGCAGATGATGGCCGAGTTTTCAGTATTTCTGGCCGATAGTTCGGTCTGGAAGGTACAGCTGAGCCAGAAGCTGGAACTGGAATACCGGCCCGAAATCCAGGAACCGGTGATCCAGTCCTACCCGGTATCCACCCAGAGAACCCTGGTCAAGCCGGAAACCTGCGGGGCATCACCCCTGTTTGTGCGCATCGTCCAGCATAAGATCCAGCCGGGAAAAATGGAAGAATTTCGGAAACTGTACCGGGAAACCATTATTCCCATTTTGGAAAAAATCCGGGGATGCTGTTCGGCCTATATGATGGAAAACCTGCAGAACGGGGAAGAAGTGGTGTCCATCACGGTCTGGAAAAACCAGCGGGCTGCGGAAGATTATGAACAGAGCGGTCAGTTCCAGGATATGATCGACCGGGTCAAACACTGCTACACTCAGCTCTTTCAGTGGAAAATGTCACTGGCCCGGAATGGGGAAAAGCAGGCCAAGACCAGCGATGACATGCAGGTGGATCATTATACCGTGGTTTCAGGGGAGGAGTTCAAGTAGAGGTTAAGGTTGAGGTTAAGTAAAAAC
>DAOVIP010000223.1 GCA_030671465.1 Candidatus Aminicenantota bacterium
AGCCAATCCCTATATATACCGGCTCACCGGTAAATTGATGTTCAAGATCGGCAATATACAAGGGGCCATCAAGAATCTAACCCGGGCCACAGAGCTGAAACCCGACTTCCCCGATGCCTATTACAATCTGGGCGTATGCTACTACCATCAAATTCAGTTTAAGAAAGCCAGTGACTGTCTGAAAAAATGCATAGAACTGGACCCGGATTTCAACATGGCCCATTACTGGCTGGGACTGGCCAGTTACCACAAAGGGGACAGCAACCAAGCCATTGCTTCATTTAAAAAACTGTTGAAAAAACACCACACCTCGATTGTGGCCAACTACCATCTGGGAACCATTTACAATTCCATCGAAGGATATGAAAAAGCCATCCCCCATTTTGAAAAAGTTCTTGAGTTAAACAAAGAAGATGAAGTGGTTCTCTATCACCTGGGAGTTGCTTATTTTAAGACGGGTCGATTTTCAAAATCCGTCAAAATGTTTCGAAAGGCCCTGGATCTTAATCCTGAAGACAAACGATCCAGGAAAATGTTAGAGTCCGCATTCAATGTCCCTGGTTTTGGCTGATTTAGCCTATCCCATTGACTCCAAATAAAAACAATAAAAGAGAGGGGAAAAAAGTAAAATGGATAAAATCCAATAAAAAAAAAAATTCCATTAACTTTCCTTTGACAAAACCTGTAATTTGTATTATTATAACTCCTTTCAATTGCCAAATTGACAGGATATTTGATGGATTTTTTTGACTATAATAAACAAAAATCAATCATCAGACTCATTTTCCTTACAAAGCTTTCAAATAAATATAGGATAAATCATCATAAAAAATGAATTCAAATGATAGTCAATATCTCAAAAAAAAAGGTCAAAAGCGATTTTGTCAATAAAGTCGAGGAGTTAAGCGGCCAGAATCTTCTGGCCTGTTACCAGTGCGGTAAATGTTCGGCTGGTTGCCCGGCTATTTCTCAGATGGATATTCTACCCAATCAAATCATCCGTCTGGCCCAGCTGGGATTAAAAAACGAATTGTTTAAATCAAAATCCATCTGGGTGTGCGCCTCCTGTATGACCTGCAATACCCGTTGCCCCAAGGGGATCAATGTAGCTGAAGTCATCGAAGCGGTGAGGCAGATTCTATTGCGGAAGAGAAAAGACCATATTGAACTGAAGGATTTATCCGAAGAGGAAAAAAGGGAAGTACCGCCGATTGCCTTAATCGCTTGTTTTAGAAAATTCACCTCATAGAAAACGAATCATGAACTCAAAACCATCCATTTTTAATCCAAGAAATGTAAGGAATCTGAAATGAAATTAACTTACTATCCGGGATGTACATTAAAGAATAAAGCAGAAAACTTTGAAAATTCAGCCATTTTCACCCTGAATCATCTGGGAGTCGAAGTCCAGGAATTGTCCAGGTGGAACTGCTGTGGGACTGTATTTTCTCTGACAACCGATGATTTAATGCACCATCTCGCACCCATAAGAAATCTGATACGGGTAAAGGAAGCCAACTCCGACAAGGTCATGACCCTCTGTGCCATGTGTTTCAACACCTTAAAACGGGCCAATGAATACATGAAAAATGATCCGGAGGGCCTGGACAAGTTGAACCAGTTTATGTACCGGGAGAAAATCAAATATGATGGTGATGTCGAGATACTTCACCTGTTGGAATTACTGAAAGATGAAGTGAAGTTTGAAAATATCAAGAGTAAAGTGGTCAAACCGCTGACTGATCTGAAGGTTGCCAGTTATTACGGTTGTTACCTGGTTCGGCCCCAGGAAATCGGAATCGATGACGTTGAAAACCCTACCATCATCGAAGAACTTATCGGTTTACTCGGCGGGATTCCTGTTGATTTTCCCTATAAAACCGAGTGTTGCGGGGCCTATCAAACCGTTGACAAACCAGAGATAGTTGCAGAAAGAACGTTTCAGATTCTTCAGTCAGTTCAAAAAAGCCAAGCCGATGTGGTGGTGGTCAGCTGCCCCCTGTGTGCCTTTAATCTGGATCACCGTCAGAAAGAAACGGTTCAACAGTTTCCGGAATTCAAACACATCCCGGTTCTATACTTCACCCAGTTGATGGCAATTGCCTTTGGCAGCCCGGAAGATGTATTACGGTTTGACTTACATTACATAAATCCAAAACCAATTTTAAAGGAAAAAGGATTAATTTGAGGTGCAGATGATTTATTTCGGTAAACTCAACCCAACAAAAGGTGAAATCCATATTAACAAGGACCGATGTAAAGGTTGTGGCTTCTGTGTGGAATACTGCCCCAGAGATGTGCTGGAACTCTCTGAAGAATTCAATTCAAAGGGATACCACCCTCCTTATATAAAAAACGAAGAGGAGTGCTGCTATTGCCAGCTCTGCGAAACCATTTGCCCGGAATTTGCCATATTTGTCACAATCATGAAAAAGGAGGAAAAAGGTGAAAAAGTTGAAAGCAGACCCTAAGGGAGTTTTAACCGGTGCCCACTATCTGGATGGAGATTATGCTCTGGCCGAAGGTGCCCTGGCCGCCGGCTGCCGTTTTTTTGCCGGATATCCCATCACACCCTCCACTGAAACCGCGGAACGGTTTTCCGAAAGAATCCCCAAAGTCGGCGGCGTATTCATTCAGATGGAAGATGAACTGGCCTCAATTGCGGCATTGATCGGAGCAGTCTGGGGAGGTCAAAAGGTCATGACCGTAACCTCTGGTCCCGGGTTTTCCCTGATGATGGAAAACATCGGACTGGCCTGCATGCAGGAAATACCGCTGGTCATTGCCAATGTCCAGAGGGGCGGACCATCCACCGGCCTGCCCACCCTAACCGGACAGCAGGACATGATGCAGGCGAGATGGGGATCCCACGGTGATTACGAAATCATTGCCCTGTCTCCCGATTCACCCCAGGAATGCTTCGATCTGACCATCGAGGCTTTTAACCTGTCCGAAACCTACCGGGTTCCGGTCTTTGTCATGACCGATGAATGTGTCGGCCACATGCATGAAAAAGTGGTGATTCCACCGGCCGATAAAATCGAACTGGTAGAGCGAAAGTGGTATAAGGGTCCCAAGGATGAATACAAACCCTATAAACTGGACAAGGATGGTATTCCCTTTTTGGTTAAAGCCGGAGACGGGTATCACTTTCATACCACCGGATTGACCCGGGATGAACTCGGCTATCCGGTCATCAATTCCGATTGCCAGGATGTGGTGGTTCGCCACCTGGTTGAAAAAATCAGAGGAAACGCAGACAAGATCATCAAAATAGAGGAAGATCAGATTGAAGATGCCGATATCGTGGTCATCTCTTATGGCATCACCTCACGAGTCGCCATCCGGGCGGTTCAGATGGCCCGAAAGGCCGGTTTGAAAGTGGGCACCCTGAGATTGATAACAGTGTGGCCCTTTCCTGAAAAACGCATAAATGAACTGGCCAAAAAAATCAAGGCATTTGTAGTTCCGGAAATCAATTACGGCCAGATGGTACTCGAAGTTGAGCGTTGCAGCCAGGGCCAAACCCGGGTAATCGGGATACCCCACTGTGGCGGATGGGTTCACGATCCGGATGATATCTTTAAGACCATACAGGAGGCGGCAAAATGAAAAATGAAGACCGACCGGAAGAAAAAAATCCGATTGAAGATTTGCTCAGAATGGACCGGATTCCCCATATTTGGTGTCCGGGATGCGGGATCGGAACCGTGGTCACTTCATTCACCGAAGCATTGAAAAAAAGCAAAATCGATCTTGACAAGGTTGCCGTCGTATCGGGTATCGGCTGTACGGGCCGGGTGGCCGGTTATATCAAACTGGACTCTTTTCATACCACCCACGGCCGGGCCATTCCCTATGCCACCGGATTAAAACTGGCCAATCCGGATATGAAAGTGGTTGTGTTCAGCGGGGACGGTGACTTGTTCGGAATCGGAGGCAATCATTTCATCCATGCGGCCAGACGGAACATGGACCTGATGGTGGTTTGCGTGAATAATTTCAATTATGCCATGACCGGAGGTCAGGTGGCAGCCACCACTCCGGAAACCGCCAATGCCTCAACCGCCCCTTATGGAAATTTTGAGGGCTCCTTTAGCCTCCCCTATATGGCCGAAGCCAGTGGTGCCACCTATGTGGCCCGTTGGACTTCGCT
>DAOVIP010000074.1 GCA_030671465.1 Candidatus Aminicenantota bacterium
ATTGTCTTTATCGATATTGCAATGGGTGTTACTTTGTCTGGGAACCCTGTTTTTATTGATTATTTCCCGCCGAGCACTGATCAATCCCAGAAGCCACGGTTTCTATCGTTTCTTTGCTTTTGAAGCCTGTTTGATTCTGGTGGTACTCAATATACCCTTCTGGTTTCAAAATCCCCTTTCTCTGTATCACATAATATCCTGGATATTACTGATCACCAGTATTACGATGGTACTTCTGGGTACGTTGATGCTGAAAAAACTGGGCCAACAGAAAGCCCGCGAAAACAGCCCGGAAACCTATCGTTTTGAAAACACCTCTGTTCTTGTGAAGGGAGGAATCTACCGGTTCATCCGCCACCCCATGTACAGTTCATTATTGTTCCTGGCCTGGGGAGCCTGGTTGAAACAGATCACCCTGACCACGACCATCATGACCCTGGTGGCCACAGCTGCAGCTTTTGCGACAGCCAAAATCGAAGAAGCCGAAAACCTGAAAATCTTCGGCAGTGATTACCAATCCTATATCAAAGAAACCAGGATGTTCATCCCCTATATTTTTTAGCTTTAAAGAAAGTAATGATAACTTAAATGTAAAGGAAACAAAATGTGAAAAAAGATGAAATTAAAAACAACTCTTTTGATATATCTGATCGTTTTTGCCGTATTTGATATGATTATTCCCATTCCCTTCATGGCCATCCTGTTGATCTATGTGCTCCTGGAAAAACCACCCTGGTTCCGGAACTGGGTCAACACGATTTATAAAACCTGAAGTAACCGTCAAAAGCAAAAATTGATGATGGGAAGAACCACTCTTCCTTTGGGATTATCCCGGACAATGTTCACCAGCCCGATCTGCAATCCCTTCAAGCGGTAGGCGTAATTGACAATACCGATGGCCACTCCCCTCTGGGTACCCCGGATATAATTGAAAGCACTGATGTTCAAGCCGCTGATGATGCCGTCATCCGTTACCTGCACCGTTCCCAATGCTATTGAAAGTCCGGATATGGATTTGCCGCCCAGGCCCAGGCCTGCTATGGTCACTCCCCTGATGGACGGTGAACCGGCCGCCAACCCGCAGATGGTCAGCCCGGTCAATTTCTCTCCAGCACCGGCTCCCAATCCGGCAATGGTGATTCCGATCACTTTTTCACCGGCCCCCACACCCAGCAGGCCGATATTCAAACCGATCAAATTCTGACCCGCTCCGATACCCAGGCCGCCGATATTAATGCCAATAACATTCTCCCCGGCACCGGCTCCTACCAGGCCCAGATTGATACCGATCATGCTGCCGCCGGCCCCCACCCCGATTCCACCGATGTTAATGCCCTTCATATCCTGGCCACTGCCAGCACCGATCAAACCAATGGTAATTCCGGTGATATTTTCTTTGGCCCCCGCACCCAGCAGCCCGATCTGAATCCCGTTCAAGCGATTGGCGTAAGGCATCAATCCCAGGGAAAGGCCGTTTACGGTTCCGGTAGCCAGTTTATCCGGCGGCTTCCACAGGGTAAAATTGATACCGTTGATGGTCTGGATATTGCGGTCGATAAAATTGAAGCGCAGCCCGGTAAAGTTGGGAGAATTTCCGAAACAGAGCCCCCAGGTTCGGGCCGGAACGGTCAGGGCCCGGGCCGGCAAAACCATGCTCCCGGCCATAAGGAATATCAGAAAAAACAAGCTTAAAAATTTGACTTGATGATCAACCATTCTTTTGTTGGTTAAAAGCATTGGTATCACTCCCTTGAAAATGAAAAAGTGGGCCGAAATAAAAACCTCCTGCCATATTTATAATAACGGATTCAGCGGCCAAAAAGTTTCTGAAATTCGGCAACCATTGACATTTGTTCCGGTACTCCATAAAATAATTTGATGACTTCATGGGGAGAAACAGGTTGGACGAACTGAATGTAGAACCCTTCCGAAAGGTGTTTTTGAAATATACCCGGGCAGCCTTTAAACTGCTTCCCCGAATGGATCATCCCTGCATCTTGGATATCGGTTGTGGTACCGGTTTGCCCACCCTGGAACTGGCCAGGTTGAGCAACGGCGATATTTTTGCCATAGACCCTGATGCCATTGACCTGGAAGATTTGAAAAGCAAAGTCAGCCAGCTGGGGCTCACACACCGGATCAAGATTCTGAATTCCAGGATCACCTCAACCGGTCTCCCGGATGAAACCTTTAACCTACTCTGGGATGAAGGAACTCTGCATCTGGTCGATCTGAGAAAAAGCCTGAAGGAATGCCACCGCTTGCTCAAACCGGATGGATTCCTGGTCATGGCCGAGACCAACTCCTGGATGAAGAACAAATTTAAAATCCTGAACCATCAAGGCTTTGCTTTGTGGGATCAATTCCCCTGGCCAGCAGGCTGCTGGTGGAGCGAATATTACCAGCCCCTGGAAGAAAAAGTCAAGGAAATCCGTCGGTTATATCCGGATTCAAAAAACATCGACAGATTGAACCAGCTTCGGGGGGAAATCGAAATGGTGAAGCGGAATCCCCGAAAATTTGACTGCAGTTTTTACATTTTCAAAAAAAACCGGACCTGAATCCATCTGGAATCAAAGATTCAAAACAAAAAAAGTTCAACGGATAATGGTTCGCTCGGTCATTTTATATTTTGTTATACCAGTTGATTTTTTTTTATTCTGATTTAACATAATATATAGACAAGCATTGTGTAAACAGGGGAAAAGAGAGGATTAACCATGAAAAAAATTATTCTGATTTTGGTGGTGATCTACCTGGTATTTTTAGCAATTCAATTATTTAATCACAGCAACCAGAAAGCCAGCTTAAATTTGAATTTAGGAACCATTTTAAATGATTACAACACCATTGGCGAGAAGGCCTTCAAAGAGAAGATAGTGGGAATCTACCGAGATGACAGACTGCGGGTAAAATCCGAGGACATCATCATCACTAAAAACAAGGAAAAGGGTACTTTTCGTGTCGAAGTTCATTATCACCGAATTTTTTATTTTCTATTTTTCCCCATAAAGAGAAAAATGATCATCATCAAAGAAGGTTCAATTCTGAATATTTAGAATTCGAAAAATAAAGTAATTATAACACCCAAAGAGTAACCTTAAAATAAGGGACTTCAGATAAAACAACAACTAAAACTGCAAAAATCAGGCGTTTGTAAAAAAGTGAAGTCGGTGGTTTTTTCTCTTAATCATCATAGTATTTATAAATGTTTTTGCCTGTCCAGAGATTTCGGATGATTGCCAAGTTCCTGGAGGACATGAAAAACCAGCCGTGATATTTTTTCCATCTTGTCATAATCAACCTTATCGGCCTCATCGGTGGGCCGATGAAAATCTTCATGGGGACCGGAGTCAAATCCAGCAGATGGAATGCCTTTTTGATGAAAGTAACTCTGGTCTGTCCGGATTACATACTCCAGCCCCTCTCTCAATTTTAGATGCATTTTCAGGGACCGGGAATTTATCCGGGAAATGAGCTGCCATAATTCAGGACAGAAACCGGTATCAGAAGCAACATAATGCCCCTTTGAGTTTATCAGATCTTTATGAGTGCGGCCAATCATGTCAAGATTGAAAAAAGTTTTTATGGAATTAATAGGCAGGGGACAATCCCGCACAAAATGACGTGACCCCAGCAATCCGATTTCTTCTGCTGAAAAAAGGATAAAAAGCTGAGAACAAAGGGTGGGGTTCAACTGCATGGCCTCGGCAATTTCAATCACACCGGCCGAACCACTGGCATTATCATCGGCACCATTCATGATCTTTCCATTCCGGGGTGGAAAATGGTCCAGATGGGCGCCTGTGCAGATCACCCTGGAGCGTAGATTTGGATCAGTACCGGGAATAAAACCAATGACATTCCAGGAGGTCAGCGGTTTCTCCTCATAGCTGAAATCAAAACCGATATCAATATGTTCGAGGTGAAAGGACCGGTACTCCTTAGAAACAACACTCCCATCACTGGCAAAGGGACAATATCTTTCACCCTTCATTGCCAGCCTGAACCACTCTGGTTTGGCGATAATGAGATTGGACCCGATCAGTCCAAATTTAGGCAGGAGTGTATGGATCCAGGGATAATATGAACCATCCTCCTCAGCCAGTAGAATTTTTGACCAGAATCCCTGATCCCCCCGCTTATCCCAGTTTTGAAGAAACCGCTGGCTGGGAGGAATAATAATGGCCAGGGGCTTGCTTCTGGCAATCTTCTCCAGTTTGATCATCACTCCTCTCGGTGAACTATATTTTTTGTCCAGTTCTTCGGGTAAAACCGGTTTTCCATCTCGTTGCGGAGTCCCGCGCAACATCAAGACCACTTTCCCTTTCAAATCCAACCCTTTCAAATCATTCCAGCCGGTTTCTTCCTCCCGGATGCCGTATCCTACAAAAACAACCGGCACATTCGAGACCGGTAAAGAAGAATAATCAAACAGGCTGATTTTTAGTAATTTTCCCAGAGGCACTTTTTGTTTTTTTCCATATTTTGTTAATAAAAGAGAAAAATCCTTTAACCGGCGTTCGAGCAATGGTACGGTTTGAAGAAAAGTCTCATTTCCCTGAGCATCCTTCAGCATAGGTTTAATTCCCATTGCCCGGAACTGACTGGCAGCATATTGACAGGCAATTTCATACCCCGGGGTTCCAGGGGCCCTGCCATTCAAAAAATCAGAGGCCAGAAAATAAACATGATCCCGTAGCTCATCCCGGGTGATGGTTTCAACCGCTCCGACAGACCAGAGAGAACTGGTAAAGGTTAAGATTAAAAAAATAAGAAAACCATGGATTACCGCTTTCTTCACGATTCAGCTCCTGTTAACTTAATTTAATTGCTTATACGTACAAATTTGACTGCGGTTTTTACATTTTCCAAAAAAACCGGACCTGAATCCATCTGGAATCAAAAATTCAGAACAAAAAAAGTTCAACGAATAATCCAGCCAAACTCCGATTATGGATTCAGCCCATAGCCCTTTTCAACCAGTTCTCTCAAGTCTCTGGCAAACCGGGCCCCGGGTGCGCCGTCAACCACATCGTGATCAACAGCTATGGTGACAGATAAAAATTCTCTTTTTTCCAGTTGTCCTTTCAGGTAAACAGGCTTATGGGATTTTCCTCCGATGACCACTTCCAGGGTATGATTTAAAAGCCCCAATCCCCAGCCGCTGCCGGCACCAAACATACCAATCGCGGTGACGGCAACAGTGCCCATATGCTTTTTAAAACGCTGGGGATTACGGATGATATAATAATAAAACAATTTCCTGATGAATGCAGGTAAACTCAAAAACCAGCGTATATATTTCCATTTACGCCGATATTCATTGTTATCAGCCCCCTGCTCTTTGGCTTTACGGATTTCCTGTTCGATATCCAGACATGATCGCTTATTAACCGAGCGAAGAATATGAATGGCAGGAAAATAATGCCGGTCAATTTTTATTTCAATGGGGAGACATAAATCAACATCCTCAAAACACACCAATTTGTTTTTACGGTTAAGGAAACCATGAACCTGAGGATTGGTTTCAACTGCCTTGCCAATGCAGCTGATCACATAAGCAGTAAGAGAAAGAGGTGACTTTGTTTTGATCCTATATTTGCGAATTTTTCTGAAAGTATCGGTAATATCAAACTCCACCAAACCGTAAATGGTACTTTTCTTCTTGGCCAGCGCAGATGCATCGATTACCAGTTTTCTGAAAAGCGGTAATTCAATCTCCTGGAAAGGTTGCGATTTTTTCATAACCATATCCTCTTGGTAATTTTATTCCATATTATACCGGATTCACCAACCTTTTAATACCGGAGTAATAAATCTGATTCTTTTTGGTAATCAGCCGATTGACCCGGTTATTAATCAGTGGAGGAGATCATGAAAAAATACAGCCAGATAAACTTTTTTGTTTTTTTCACTTGACTTTTTGGATTTTAGCGAATATAATAAAGGCGAACAAACAGCGAACAGGAGTTTGAAATGAAGAAAATTACATTTTTTGTATTTCTGAGTCTGATGGTACTGGCCACTTTTTCATTTGCCTCGGGTGAAATCCCGATTCAGGTTAAGGAAAAACCGACTTTTTCCTATGCTTATATGTCTTTCAGCGGTTCCTTCAAAACCATGTCCCAGAACATAATGGCATTTATGGGAGAATTCTTCAAGCAGGGATTGCAACCCGCCGGAGCCCTGATTTCTGTTTATCACAATTCCCCGGAGATGGTGGAGGAGAGCGAGTTGAAGTGGGATATCGGATTCCCGGTCTCTGCCGACATCCAGGTAAAATCACCATTGCAAATGGCCACCTATGAAAAGAAAACCGTGCTGGAGTTTACCCACCAGGGAAGTTATGATTTACTTCCAACAGTCTATAAAAAACTGGCAGCCTACATCCAGGCCAACCAGTATGAAATGGTCCTGCCCACCTATGAATTTTACCTGAACAGCCCCCTGCAGGTAAAACCGGAGGAGTTGTTGACCCGCATTGAAATCCCGGTAAAAAGAAAATAATTAAAGCCTGACTCATAGCAAAAAGATAATTTCGATAAAATTGATCGGAAACCAGAAAACAATCCGGCAAACAAAAATGCCATTTTAATCTGTTTCCCCGATTGCATTTACCAGGCAAAGAGCAGTAAGAATAAAAACAAGAGGAAGTAAATGATAATTTTTTTCATTTTCTTTTTTTATATTCGACACCTGAATTTCAGCCGAATCACATAGATATTAATATTATAGAACAGCGGTTTTTTCAATGTGACTTTAGTCACATTTTTATAAAAACAACGAACGGGCTTACCAGAGACAGGGCCTTGATATATTTATCAGCTGGGGATAAAATAAAACAGATATTACCTGACAATGACATGTCTGAGATGAGTGAACCGGAAAAAATCAACCAGGCTGCCAGCCTCCTGGAAGGTTGCTGCAGCATCCTGTTCATTACCGGGGCCGGAATCTCAGCGGATTCCGGATTGCCCACCTACCGGGGAATCGGGGGACTCTATGACAACCAGGCCACCGAGGATGGAATGTCAATTGAGACAGCTCTGTCTGCCAGCACCCTCCGGACCCGGCCCGAATTGACCTGGAAATATATATCCCAGATTGAAAAAAAATGCCGGGGAGCACACTTCAACCGCGGGCATGAAATAATTGCCAAAATGGAAACCCATTTTGAGCGGGTGTGGACCCTGACCCAGAATGTGGATGGATTCCACCGGGCCGCCGGTTCTCGGAATGTGATCAATATTCACGGTGACATCCATCAACTGATCTGTTCGAATTGCAGCTGGAAGCAGAGGGTGATAGATTTTAGCGGCCTGTCCATACCCCCTCTCTGCCCCGAATGTCAGGCCCTGATAAGGCCGGATGTGGTATTCTTCGGTGAGATGCTTCCCTCTCACAGCCTGGCAATGTTATCCAGCCAGCTGGAGATGGGGTTTGACCTTACCTTTTCCATTGGAACCACCAGTGTATTCCCCTATATCATGCAACCGGTCATACTGGCCCGGCAACAGGGCTGTCCGACCATTGAAATCAATCCCGGCAGGACCGGGACATCCGATCTGGTGGATATTAATATCAATCAGGGTGCAGCCGCTGCCCTGGACGCCATCTGGAAGCGGTATCAACAGATTTTTAGGATTGAAAAATCAAAATTTTAGGATAAAATATATAATGGAAAAACAAGATGGATTCATCCCACCCGAAAATTCAGATTGATCAGATAATCAGATCCAGAAGAAGAAGCATAGGACTGGAGATTTCCGGTAATGCCCGCCTGATTGTACGCGCACCTTTATTGGTATCAACCCGGCAAATCAACCGAATCGTGATTGAAAAAAAGGTCTGGATTTTACGCAAACAGCAGGAAGCCAGAAAGAGGCTGGCCC
>DAOVIP010000426.1 GCA_030671465.1 Candidatus Aminicenantota bacterium
ACATCCAGACTCGGGGGAAACAGGTTGTTGTTTTTTTTTACATACTTTTCGATAGCTATTACATACTGCCGGCCCCTGAAAATCAATTCCGCTTCCAGATCCCGTCTGATTTCTGTCTCCCAGTGAGCTCTGGCGGTCAGTATCAGAATCGAAAATATAGTGACAGCGAAAATGGCTACCAACAGGGAATAGCCTTTTTCTTTGGATTGGGGTTTTTTCTCCATTGATACCTTTTTGATCGATGATTACCAATCGAAATACCGGGTTCCGTCCTGAGCCGTGCCGGTTGCCCGGCTGCTGACATCGATAATTCCTTCCATCAATTCCGGATCATAATCTTCATCCTCCGCCGGTTCTAAATGAATCAGCTTCCAGTTTGCTTGATTGGTTATGGGATCAACCGGCAAATCTCTCCAATACCGGCTGGCCACCAGATCTTTCAAAGAAGTGGGGTATTTTTTTTTGTCATAGTAGTATTTGTTGATGGCATCCCGGATTTGAAACAGGTTTTCTTTCAATACCGCTTCCTTGGCGCGTATTACCGAATGTCTGTAGCTGGGAATAATGATGGTTATGAGAATGCCAAGAATGACCATCACGATCAAGACTTCAATCAGATTAAATCCTTTTCTCATATGGATATTATAGCAAATATTCCTGGATGTTTAAAGTATGACAAATCAGACAGGTTAGCGGTTGTAGCGATTCAGAGCTTCCAAAAGTATATGGCTGGCCCGTTCCAGTTTCCGGGTCTCCAATACATATGCGATTCTCACTTCCTGGTTTCCCCTGCCCGGTGTGGAATAAAAACCGGCTCCGGGTGCAATCATAACCGTTTCGCCGTCACTTTGGAATTCTTCCAGTAGCCATCTGGAAAAGTGTTCTGAATCGTCGACCGGCAATTTAGCCATAATATAAAAAGCCCCTTCGGGTTTTCGCAACAATATATCTTTATTGGAGGTCAGAATCTCGAATAATGTGTCTCTTCGTTTTTGATATTCCGTTCTGATTCCAGTGAAATAATCCATGGGAAGCTGATAAGCCCCAATGGCACCGATCTGTTCCAGGCTGGGAGGACATAACCTGGTCTGGGCAAATTTCATTATCGATTTCATGACTTCCTGATTTTTTGAAAAAACCGCTCCGATCCGGGCTCCGCAGGCTGAATATCTCTTGGAAATGGAATCAACTACTATGACCCGATCTTCCAGTCCGTTCAGCTGCAAAATGCTGTAATGTTTTTCGCCATCATAAGTAAACTCTTTATACACTTCATCGGCAATGAGAAAAAGATCGTGTTTCCGGGCCAGATTCCCAAGCTGGTTGATTTCTTCCTGACTGAAAACAGTACCGGTCGGATTGTTGGGGGAACAGATCATAATAGCCCTGGTTTTGGAGGTCACTTTTTTTTCGATTTCGGACATTGAGGGAAGATGAAAGCCCGATTCCGGGAGTGTGGTGATGGGGACAATTTCGAGATTGGATAGGGATGCGTATCCATTATAATTGGTATAAAAAGGCTCGGGGATGATGATTTGGTCACCCGGATCACCGATCACATTGAAAGTGAAATACACAGCCTCGCTGCCCCCGGTGGAAATCACAATATCTTCATTTTTGAGATGGATATCATAATGGGAAAAATACTCTACTATGACGTTTTTCAATGATTCCAATCCATCGGATGGACCGTAAGCCAAAACCTTTTCAGAGAAGTTTTTAATATTATTGAAGAATATTTCCGGTGTTTTGATATCCGGCTGACCGATATTCAGGTGATAAATGGAAATCCCCCTTTTTTTGGTATCACTGGCAATCGCTGCTAATTTACGGATAGGAGATTCCTGAATTTCTCTTGCCCGCTTTGATATTTGCATGTTATACCTCCGCTGAAATGAAATTATAGTATTTGAATTGAATTTGGTCAAGGAAAAACAACAGTTTGACCAAAGGGGGGAAATATGTTAAAAGATGACTTAATAAAATGGGAAATCTGAATCGAAAAATTGAAGAACTAAAAGGGAAAAAGAACGCCGTTATCCTGGCCCACAATTACCAGATTGAAGAAGTTCAATTAAGTGCCGACTATCTGGGCGATTCTCTTGATTTAAGCCGAAAAGCAGCGGAAGTAAAACATGATGTGATTGTTGTTGCCGGGGTAAAATTTATGGCTGAGACCGCCAAAGTATTG
>DAOVIP010000180.1 GCA_030671465.1 Candidatus Aminicenantota bacterium
AAAGGCTCAAAGTATACAGGACCACTGCAAAGGCCGAACGACTGATATCGGTAAATCGCTGAAAACGATGGTCCGGTCTGATTTCCATTATCTTCAAGGTACATAATCTAATAATGTAGTCCCGGGCGAATGATCCGGAAATATCTGTGATGATGATGGGAGTGGAATCAAGTTTCAAATAACGATTGAAATAATGACCGATCAGGGCAGCCAGGTCTTCACGGTTCAAATAATACTTGAAAAAAATATTTTTAAACTTCACAGGAAGATCGGATTCATAAAATTTGATCTTCAAATCGGTTATTTTATCCAACAGTTCTTTATCCCCCGGTCTTAAATCCAGAATCCTTTTATAGACGATCAGAGCAGAATCATATTTCTCTATCTGCTCATAGATCTGGCCCAGTTTGGTAAGGATGTCTTCCCGGTTGGGTAGTTTTTCGATAATTTTTTCAAAATGATAGGCCGCATTCTCATATTGCTGGTTCTGATAATAAAAATCAGCAATTCTGAGTTTAATTTCCATGATATCCTCTGAATAGCTGGCTGCATTTTCAAGTGCCCGAATATAGGCATCATTGTTTTTATATTTTATTTTTTCCGCTTTATTCAGGTAAAATTGGGTTTGACTGGACCGAATATGCTCATACCGCAACTTTACCCAGGCATTCTCGGGATATTTGGCCCTCAAATGGGCATATACCCGGAAGGCCCTCTCAATATCATCAGACAATTCAAACAGGGTCGCCATGCCCAATTCAGCTTGAATATTATTCGGATTGATTTCCAGAGCCCTTTCAAAATTCTGTTTGGACAGGCTCATTTTTTTCTGGAGCAACAGGGTATAGCCGAAGGCAACAAATAACTTTTCATCCTCAAGATTACTTTGCTGGAAACTTTCCATGGCCATCCTGGGGTTTCCTTCTTTAAGTTTATTCCAGCCCTCAATATATGGAGAATCATAATATTCTGACTCACCCAGATTCGGGATATTTATATGCTGGGTTATCTGTTTCACACCACCGCAACCCAACAGGATTAGCATCAGAGACAACGCGATCAACCATTTCATTTTATATAACCTCCGAATTTCTCCTTGAATTTTATCATTTTTTCCTTCGAACATAAAACCTCAAGATGGAGCCAGTCCCCTTTCCGGTCATGATGGGTCACAATGGCCCAGTTTCGGATCGAATTCAGGCTCTTTAAATCCCGAGGAATGGCAAAGGAAAAACGCTTAAAATCTTTAAAATATTTTAAAAATAAAACTTTTTTTAAAACCACAATACCCCGCCCTTGTGTTGCCGACACAAAGACCTCCGATTCCGAATCGCCCTTCTGAAACCTGGATTGATTCCCGGAATTCCATTTTTCATACTCAGGATCTTTCTTCATTTCGATTACATCGGTTGAGTCCGGATCCAGCAGATCCATTTTATTGTAGACATCAATGATCCTATCCTCTGGAATTTTTATCTCCTCCAGCACTTTTTCTACTTCTTTTTTTTGATTCAGATAATCGGGTCGGGAGATATCAATGACATGCAACACAATATCTGCATGAATCATTTCCTCCAAGGTCGCCCGGAAGGATTTGAGTAACTCGCTGGGCATTTGCCGGATAAATCCAACCGTATCGGACAACAGAAAATAGAACCCTCTCTCAATTTCATTCAAATCCACCCTCCGAAGCAGAGGGTCCAATGTTGAAAACATCTTGGTGGAAATAAATACATTTTCACCGGTCATTGTTTTAAACAGAGTGGATTTTCCCGCCGAGGTATAACCAACCAGAGAAACCACCGGAATCGGAAATTCATCTCGGTTTTTTCGCTGTATATTCCGGTTTTTGATCACCCTGACCAGCCGTTTATTGATGATCGAAATCCTCTTTTTGATCCGCCTCCGATCCGATTCAAGTTTTGTTTCTCCCGGGCCTCTGGTCCCGATCCCACCCCCCAGCCTGGACAGTTCAACACCCTTTCCGGTCAATCTTGGAAGCAAGTATAAATGCTGGGCCAGCTCCACCTGAAGTTTGCCTTCGAGCGATCTGGCCCGGGTAGCAAAAATATCCAGAATCAAGCGGGTACGATCGATGACTTTCAAGTCGAAAAATCTCTCCAGATTTCGCTGCTGAATATTGGTCAATTGATTGTAAAACACCACCAAATCAATATGTTTTGCATAGGCAAAATTCTTTATCTCTGTAGCCTTACCCTTACCCAGTAGGTATTTTTTATCAGGAGCATTCCGTTTCTGGAAGAAGACTTTAACCACATCTCCACCGGCACTGCGGGTCAACTGTTCCAGTTCCTCCATGATGTAATCGATTTCATAACCCTGCTTCCGGGTATCAAACATGCCCACCAGTATCGATTTTTCCATTAGGCTTTCAACACCAGATTACCGGCCTCCGGCTGTTGATAAACGGGACTTTATCCACTCAACAATTTGCTCGAACTGAGAGGGATTAAACCAGGCAATGTCCCTTTCCTGCCGAAACCAGGAGAGTTGCCGCTTGGCAAAATTTCGGGTGTGCTGTTTGATCAGATTTGTGGCGGTCTCCAGATCAATCAAACCATCCAAGTGCATGGAGATTTCTTTATAACCCAACGATTTGAATGGGGGGCAATTGGCCTGATATTTTTTTCTCAACAACTGAACTTCCCGGATTAAACCTGAATTCAGCATTTGATCCACCCGCTGATTGATTCTCTGATACAATTCACCCCTGTCCAGGGTCAGTCCGATCCTGATAATCAAATAGTCCTGAAAGGGAGTCCGGGTCGTTTTGAAGATTTCCGTTGGGGGCAATCCCTGGTTATAGTAGATCTCCAGACCCCTGATGATTCTAATCCGGTCATTGGGACTGATTTTCACTGCATATTCCGGATCCACCCGGTTTAATTTTTCCCAGAGCGAGGACAACCCGTCATGATCCGCCTGCTGGTTCAATTCTTCCCTGGATATCTTTTTTTTAGTCTGCTCAGGAAAAATGCCCCGGATCATGGTTTTCAAATATAAAGCCGTACCCCCGCAGACAATGGGAATGCATCCCCGGCTGATGATATCTTCAGACACCTTAAACGACATGCTCAGGAACCTGGCCGCATTATATTGTGAACAATCGGAAAAAACATCAATCAGATAATGGGGAATCTGCTTTAATTCTCCTTTGTCCAGTTTTGCGGTTCCGATATTAAAGTCACGGTAAACCTGCATGGAATCGGCGGAAATGATTTCTCCACCAAGTTCAGGGGCCAACGCCAAAGCCAATTTACTTTTTCCCACTCCGGTTGGTCCGAGTACCTGAACGATTTTCTTCATGGATTTAATACTTTTTTCTTCCCAATGGTTATCATGTCCCGATTAACACGTGATGAGGGCATACAGACCAATAAACAAAATTATTAAAAAAAGCACCTGTTTCTCCTGTAGTTTCTGTTTCCGATTCAATGGAACCATTTCAATATCTGTTGTTCATATTCAATTCCCAGATGCTTCTTGACTGCATATATCTCCGCATACAAAACCTCTTCCAATCCCTTGACGAACTCCCCGATATACTGTTCAAAATCATAATACCACACCGATTTCAGAATGGGCGTTTTCTGTATACTACCTTCTGTCCCTAAGGTCACTTTTTTTAAAAAAAAGGGAAGTTTTTCTACAATATCCTCAATGGATTTTGAAAGTATCGACAGGGCTATGGGCCCGATTTCCTTTGAGAGGATCTTGTATATCATTTCATATTTCAAATTAAAATATTCCAGGGCTTCATCAAAAGATGCAAATGTACTGATGGAAATCACCCCCGCTTCTTCGGAATAGCCTGACTTTTTTTTCCCTGAAGGGTCGAATCGCCTCTTTACAGGTAACTCGGTCTTTTCACTGGAAATGATCTCCAGAACCAGAAACATTAACAGTATCCTCAGGGTATCAAATTTCAGCAGCTCACTCATTTTTAAGATATCCTTGATCCTGGATTCTTTCTCTACTAGTTGAAGAATATGATGTTCATAGGGTTTCAACTCCAGCCCCCGGGCAGCATCCGGATTATAGGGAAACAAATGATTGACATTTTCCAGTTTCTTATATAGAACCTCTTCATCTTTAAAATCCCTCATACCCTCCACAATAATGGATAAAATATCAACATCCAGGACAATGTTCTCATTGAATTCATTTTTTTCCGTCTTGATCCGGTATTCGGCATCCCCCACCTGAAAAAATGAAAAAACCAGACACTTCAAGTGAGTCTGAATGGCCTTCCAGAAGTGGTCATTACCCAGAAAGTCGAGTTCCAGCAAGGCCCTTCCAAAGCGGATTTTATTCTTCTTCATCCGCTCAGAGGCTTTCTTGGCCGTGCCCTCATCTATGATTTTTTCTCTTATCAGGTATTGTCCCAGTGTATTGTCCTCTGATCCCGAACTGGCAAAGACAATTTTACGGTTTTCGACGATAATGGTGCTAACCCGGGCTTCATGATGGAGCTCAAGGGTACCTGAAATGGATTTTTTATACATGCCATACAAAATGGAGGGCAAGTCCAGAGCCTTCATCTCTCCTGAAAGTGGGAAAACGTTTTCCATTAAAATGCCATTGATAGTCCAAGTTGCTTTGACTTGTTGCTATCCCTTTCCATCTGGATCTGGTCCAGAATTTCTTTGGTTACATCACCGGTTGGATAAGCACCTGAAAAACAGGCCTTGCAGAATGACTTGATGGATTTATTTTGTTCCCGGACCGCTTGCTCCATATCTTTGAGATCCTGATATATCACCATATCGGCATGAATCTTCAAGGCCACCTGAGCCGGGGTTGAATTCCTGGCAATGAATTCGCTTTTGGTCTGCATATCAATCCCATAGACACATGGACTCACCAGCGGTGCCGAGTAAGAGGCAAAATAAACCTT
>DAOVIP010000474.1 GCA_030671465.1 Candidatus Aminicenantota bacterium
AAAAGAATCGATTTTAATAAATATTTAAAAATATTAAAGGAATTGAAACTCAGAAAGTAAACGATTGCATTGAATGGATCTCAGGTAATTGAATAGTGACTTTTCTATAAAATTTACCCTCTAATCGTGCAGTTGATGGGGGTTTTTATCCAGTTGCAACCATTTTTTTAATGAACAAGGAGAATGATATGCAAAAAACAATTGAAATTGAAATTGGAGACAGTATATTAAAAATTGAAACCCATAAATGGGCCAAACAGTCCAATGGCTCTGCCGTTATCACCTATAAGGACAATATCATCCTGGTAACGGCCAATATGAAGGATGAACCCAAAGAGGATCAGGATTTTTTCCCCCTGATCGTTGACTTCAGGTTCAATACCTATGCAGCGGGCAAGATCCCGGGGGGATTCTTTAAACGGGAGGGCAGACCATCCGAACGGGAAATACTGCTTTCCCGGCTGATCGACCGGCCCATCCGGCCGCTTTTCCCGGAAAACTTCTTCAATGATACCCAGGTAATCGGCCTGCTGATATCTGCAGACTTTAGTGTGGATTACGATTCCATGGGCATTATAGGTGCTTCAGCAGCCCTGCTTTCCTCCACGATTCCCTTCAATACTCCGCTGGGAGCGGTTAAGATCGGTTGGAAGGATGGTGATTTCAAAATCAATCCCGGCCATAATGATTTGAAGGATCAGAATATGGTCCTTCAGGCAGCGGGTACTGAAACCGATATCGTAATGCTGGAAGCCGGCGGAAATGAATTCAGCGAGGAGGTGTTTCTGGAAGGATTGAAGCTGGCCAAGGAAATCATCACCCGGATATGTCAGGCCCAGAAGTCAATCATCAACCCTGAAAAAATCAAATTTGAACCGGATACCCAGCTGGAGGAAATTTACAACCAGTTGAAGTCCAGGTATGAATCCGAACTGGGGAAAGTCATATTCTCGCCTTCCCGGGAGGAGCGCCAGGAAAAGATGAAAACCATGGCCGATGAAATTAAGTCTGAAGCCGGAGAAGAGATGATCGCTATATCCAATCGGGCCTTTCACAAGCTGGAGTACGATATTTTCAGACGGGAGTTGCTGGCCCAGAAACGTAGAACCGATAACCGGGCCTTTGATGAAATCCGCAATATTGATATCGAACTGAGTGCTCTGCCCCGGGTCCATGGATCGGCAGTGTTCACCCGGGGGGAAACCCAGGCTCTGGCCACGGTCACTCTGGGCTCCCAGGACGATGCCCAGAGGCTGGATGACCTGACCGCTGAAAATGCTACCAAAAAGTTCATGCTCCATTATAATTTTTTTCCCTTTTCAGTGGGGGAGGTCAGTTTTCTCAGGGGTGCCGGCCGCAGGGAAATCGGGCACGGCAATCTGGCAGAAAAATCACTGGGTGTCATGATTCCGGATGAGGAGAAATTTCCTTATACCATTCGCATTGTTTCCGACATTCTGGAATCCAACGGCTCCTCTTCAATGGCCACTGTATGCAGCGGAAGCCTGGCTCTGATGGAAGCCGGGGTTCCCATACGGACCCATGTAGCCGGTATTGCCATGGGCCTGGTCAAAGAGGGTGATGATTATGCGGTTCTGACCGATATCGCCGGGTTTGAAGATCATTTCGGGGACATGGATTTTAAAATCGCCGGAACCGACAGGGGCATCAATGCCATTCAAATGGATATCAAAATAAATGGATTGAGTGATACCATCATCAATGAAACCCTGGACAAGGCCCGGAAGGCACGCCTGTTTATTCTGGATAAAATGAAC
>DAOVIP010000350.1 GCA_030671465.1 Candidatus Aminicenantota bacterium
ACCATTACATTGGTTTTTTCGATCGCTTCCAGGGTTTCGCCCTGGGCGATTCTGATACCCAGCTGGAAATTTCTGGACAGGGTGCCGAAACAGGTCAATATCAAATCCCCGATCCCGGCCAGACCCCAGAAGGTTTCTTTTCTGGCGCCCAGACTGATCCCGAATCTGGAGATCTCCATGTTGGCACGAGTGATGAGTGCAGAGGTGGTGTTGTATCCGAATCCGCATCCGCTGGTTATGCCGGAGGCAATGGCCATAACATTTTTTAGTGATCCGGCCACTTCAATTCCGGTCAGGTCATTGCTGCGGTATATCCTCAGCACATTGGATGAAAACCGGGTTTGAATAGTCTTCAGCAGGGATTCATTGACTGAACCGGCTACCACTGCGGTGGGGAAGTTCTGAACCAATTCCTTGGCAAAAGAGGGGCCTGAAATAGTGATCCAGTTTTCAATGATATCCGTGCCCATGATGTCTGTAGCCAACTGTGATATGGTTTTCAAGGATGTGGCTTCGAATCCCTTAGAGAGGTTAACAAGGATTTTTCCATCAACCATGTTTTTGATACGCTCGAAGGTGTGACGGATAAACTTGGAAGGAACTGCAAATATAATAATATCAGCGGCCCGGGTTTCTGATTCCAGATCGGATATGGGAATCAGGTTTTCTGAAAGTTTGGTTCCGGGCAGAAATACCTGATTTTCCCGTCTGGATTTGATGGAATCGATAATTTCCTCTTCTCTTACCCATATCTTAACCGGCTTGTTTTTGAGGGTCAGGTAATGGGCAAAAGCCGTTCCCCATGAACCTCCACCGATCACCAGTATATTATCCATTTCTCTTGAAACTCATCTTGTTTTCGGTCCCGGAAAAAATTTTCTTTAAATTTGACCGGTGCCGAACAATGATTAATATGGTTAATGAGAACAGGATCATGGATACTTCCACCAGCTGGGTAAAAAGGGTAAAGAAAAAAACGGCTACGACTCCGGCCAGTGATCCGGCTGAGACATATTTTGTGATCCATGCCATCAGCAGGAAAGCGCAGAAGAAAACCAGGAAACCCGGCAATGAGAATGCCAGGATGGCTCCGGCAAATGTAGCCACACCCTTGCCGCCCTTGAACTTTAAAAAGAGGGGGAATATGTGTCCGGTTACCACTGCTGCTGCCCCCAGGATGATTATCACCGGATAGTCAAAATGCTTCAGGCCGTAGAAAACCGGGATAAATCCCTTTAACAGGTCCAGCATCAGGGTGATCAGTCCGGCCAGCTTGCCCTTGCTTCTGAGTAAATTGGTGGCTCCGATATTTCCACTTCCGACGCTTCGGATATCTTTTTTTTCGGTAATATAATAAATTATATAGCCGAAGGGAATCGAACCCAGCAGGAATGCAGAACCAATAAACAGAATCTCATGCATTGGAAAAATCAACCTCCTCCAGGATGGTATGGCGGGGCCCGCCGGGAGTCAGGGTACTTTCGAATATTTGAAATCCGCTGGCCGTAAACCGGGCAATAGGCAAATCCAGATACTGGTCAATGAGTGTTAGCATTGATTTGAAATTGAAGTTTTTCTTGTTTCGGCCCAGGGTCAGGTGGGGTTTGAATTTCCGGGTTTCTTTCTCAATCCCCATTTCATCCAGAGTATGCTCGATTTGATGATACACCTGTTCCAGGGGATTGCTGTCATCAATGCCTGCCCAGAATATATTCAGATTGTTTCCCTTACCGAACTTACCGAAACCGGAAATACCGATGGGAATGGGACCCGATTGAAAACGGGTATGTTTTAACCGGGAAGACAGCTCATCTTTCCTTTCCCCGCTGATCTCTCCGATGAATTTCAGGGTCAAATGAATGTTTTCGGGCTTTACCCATTTGATTGGAGTTGAGATTTTTTTAAATGGTTTCAGTGCGTTATTGATTTTTTCGACAACTGCATCATCCAGCTTAATTCCGACGAAAACCCTCATGCCGTTATTATAAGGGATTTGAAAATATTAGTAAAGCGATCGGGCTCTTTTTGGGGAAATTGAGATTCGACCTCAGTCCCCATAGTCGACTTTTTCCAGGGTGAGGCCGCTGGGCGGTGCGGTTTGTCCGGCCCGGCGCCTATCTCTGGCACTGAATATAGCGGGCAGGTCCCGGGATTCGATTTTTCCACGTCCGATATCAATCATGATGCCGATGATATTTCTGACCATGTAGCGGAGGAAGCTTTTCCCGGTTATGGAAAAAATGATGGTTTCCCCCTTTACCCGCATGGAAAACTTGGAAATTTCCCGGATTCTTTTTTTACTCGGTTCATTTGAAGTAAAACTGGAAAAATCCTTTTCACCCCGGAAATGTTTCAATGATTTGCGCATGGCCTTCAGGTTCAGGGGGTAGGGGATATGGGCATAATAGCGGCTGATAAATGGTGATAGGGTTTGACCGAAAAATATTCTATATGAATAGGTCTTGCTCCGGGCGTGAAAACGGGCATTGAATGATTTGTCCATCTGCTGGCAGTCAATGATCCTGATATCCGTTGGCAGCAGGGAATTGATGGCCATTTTCAGTGAGTCGGCCTCGATGCCGATGCGAAGGTGAAAATTGGCAGCCATTCCGGTGGAGTGAACTCCGGCATCGGTCCGACTGCTTCCGGTTGTAACCACCTTTTTTTTGGCGATGATAGAGAGGGCATTGGAAATTTCCCTCTGGACCGTTTTTATTTCGGGAACCTGAAACTGCCAGCCTTTGTATTCGGTTCCGTCAAAATGAATGATGATCTTGTAATTGTATACCACAATTTATCAGAATCATTGAAAAAGGTTTCCGGG
>DAOVIP010000125.1 GCA_030671465.1 Candidatus Aminicenantota bacterium
ACAGGCGTTGGATGTGATTACCACTCCGTTATCATTGAAGTATCCGTCTCCGAATTCATAGCCGGGCAGCTGCAGCCACAGGAACCCGAAGGTCTTACGGGTCTGGTCAATCAGGGTTTCGTTTTTGAGTGAAATGGTGGAATCCAGGGGGTGAAAACGGGCCGTGAACCGATGGATGTTAAGGAAAGCCGGTTTCCCCCGATCATCTTCATTGTGAGCAATGATTACCGAACCGTCAACAGTGGCATCTTTACCAACAATGATGGTAAAGCAGTTTAAATCCGATGCCGGTAAATGAACGGCGATCAGTAAAATGAATATGCATAAAAACTTCTTCATGTTTTCCCCTCTACCATGATATTCACTAAATAAACAATATTATACCTTATTTTACGGGAAAATTTAAGGAGATCGGAGACTTTAATACAATTTTTATTTTTTTTTCAGATTCAGGTGAAACAGGATTCCGGCAATCAGATAGCTGGCAGCGGCCAGCAGCAGGACAACGGTAAAATTCCAGTTGATGGCCACGATCACGGTTATTATCGAGCCCAAAACCGTGGCAAAGGCGTTGGCACCCCAGGCCCAGCCAATCATGGTTTTATTTTTTTCCCCCAGTTGCTTCAGACCGATAGGAAAATAAATTCCCATGGGAATGCCCGGTATGGAGATCAGTACCAGTGAAATGAAAAGCCGAATGACCAGGCCAAAATGAATCAGGGAATAGATGATTTTAAATAAAAACAGGGCATACAGGCTGATCAACACCACCAGGAAAACGGTGACAAACAGAATGGTGTTTCCCTTGAAGACCTGATTGATTTTTCCGGACAACAGGCTGCCGATTCCGGAGGATAGGAGCAATGAAAAAATGATTACCGAAATGGAATAGGCCGGGTTTCCCAGGTATAACTGAAATATCTTTATCAGTATGATTTCAACGATGATAAAAGCCATGCCGATAAAGAAAAAATAGAAAATGGGATTGAAATTGATCTTCTGGGCTTTGTTTTTAATTTTTAAGGGCAGGTAGATCAACAGGAATGAAAACAGAATGGAAATAAAGAGAATGGAGAGATAGACACTGTTGGAACGGGTCATGGCGTTGTTGATCATCAATCTGGCCAGGCCGGCAATATAGATGTTTTCAAAGCTGAATTGCCCGATCTTATTGGGCTGGTTGAAATAGGGCGAATTATCCCGGACCGGGTTGATATTGACCGAAGATTTTCTGTACAGTTCACGGTAATTGGCCGAAGCGATTTGGGTGTAGGTGTTCGCTTTTTTAAGATGAGGGGCATAGATGATTTCAACCGGAAACTGGAGCCGCAATTTTTCGGAAAATATGGTGAGCAATTCTCGGTCCCGGGGGTTGATATCCCCCTTTTTCATGAAAAAATAGTTGAATCCATTCTTGGCCTGGATCACAAAGAATTTCTTACCCGGATCGTTGACCTGCAGCTCCCGTAGTGCCTGGTAGGCGGTTGAGAATAAGCGTTCACCAAAAACATGAACAATGGATAAAAATCCCTCCGGATTCAGGTGGCTCCAGTAGTCTTTGAAGCTTTCGACGGTGTAGATATAGGTTTCCGCCACACTGAGCCCTCCGGATAAAAGAGTATCGGTGGGATGGGAGTTAACCATCTGGATGACATCAAATTGCCGGTCTTTCATCCGTTTCAACACACTCCTCCCCTCATCATTGATCAGGTAGACGCCCTTTCGATTGAAAATATTTCCGATATAATCGGCATATCGGGTTTTGGCGATGATGTGGCAGATGGCCGGGTCCATTTCCACGGCATAGATGGATTTGAATTTGTGGGTCAGGGCACAGAGTATTTCGTATCCGCCCGCCGAACCGATGATGAAGGCCGAATCCTTTTTAGTCAGCTGAAAGGGGATGGATTGGTGGAACCAGACGATCGGTTTCTTGGTTTTCTCAATCAGGCGGTTGTGGCGTATCAACCAGGATTGCTGGGTTCCCCCGTTCAACCAGACGTTTTTTTTGAATTTGGATACAGGGGCGACGTCAATTTTATTGATGGGGCTCCATTTGCTGTATTCGATTCTGTTTTTTTGAAGATCGTTTAAATATTCCCTTTTTTTGATTTTGGGAACGACCGGAAATATGTTATCCGAAAATTTGAACATTCCCAGAAAAAGAACTGAAACCACGATGAATACGGTGAGTTTTTTGGCTCGCCCTAAACCGGAGATAAGATACCATAGAACGGTCATGATCAGGAATATCAGCAGGATGATTTTTGATGGCCCCAGGCTGGTGATCAGGGGAATGATGGCAATGCCTCCCAGGGCCGCACCGATCAAATCGATGAAATACAGTTTTCCGATCTGCTCGGAATAGAGTGAAAAAATCAGGACCAGAGATACCCCGGCTATAAAAAAGGGAATCAATAGCACCAGAAAGTTCAGCAGCAGAATGATGAAATTGGTCGGGGGGCTGAAGAGATTGAGAAAATCGATCCTGGCGATCAGGGTTATTTTGTAGATGACCGGAAGCAGCAGGGCATAGGACAGGATGAAGTATTCCAGTTTCTGGATGGAATTCTCCTTTTTACCCATTTTGCTCATTGATATGAAAACCCCGCTTAATCCGTATCCGAAGAGCGCTAATGAAATCATCAAGAAGGCGAAAGAGCTGAAGTATATCATGGAAAAGACACGTGTATACAGGATTTCAACGATGATGGTTGAGAAGGTTATAAAAAATATGATTAGTAGAAGGTGAAATTTTTTCATGGCCACTCCTGTTCGATTTTAATCTGGCCTGTCATGGCCACGATTGGTTTTTTAGTCCAACATTCCATGGTTTAAATACCATTCGGCGGTTTTCTGGAGACCCTCTTCCAGTGAGACCCTGGGCTGGTAGCCTAATTCCTGTCGGGCCTTGCTAATATCAAAAGCCCTGTCCTTGGTGAAAAAATCCAGCCTCCGGCGGTATAGAGGAGGTTCGATCCCCAGGGGTCGACACATGGCTTCGCATGCCAGTGCAGCCAGCTGGACGGGCCACAGGGGGATATGTTTCCCGGGATTCGGCTTGTTGAGGATTTTAGCGATCATCTCCACCAGTTTATTGAGTTCGACATATTCATTGCCTCCCAGGGTGTATACCTGGCCCGATGCCTGTTTTTTTTCACCGGACAGTATGATGCCCCGGATGAGATCTTCGACAAAAGTCAGGTGGTACAATACCTTTCCCTTTCCGATCATTCTGAATTTACCCTGGTAGATGTGTTTGAATAGTTTTAGGAAGCGGGTGTCTCCCGGGCCGTAAATCCCCACCGGTCTGACCACCACCACATCCAGTTTATTGGCCTGAGCATAGGCCAGGGCCAGCTTTTCCCCCTCCATTTTTGATTCCTGGTAATGGTCACCCGGGTTGAAGGGAGCGGTTTCCCGTGCCGGAGGGTCGGTAATTTCTCCCTGAACACCTACGGTACTACAGTGGACAAATCGCTTGACCCCGGCGGTTACGGACTCTTCCAGCAATGCCCGGGTTCCTTCCACATTCACCCGGGAAAACATCTCCCTGGCTACTCCTTCCTGCCGATACAGGGCAGCAATATGAAAGACCAGATCAATACCGTTCAATTTTCCCATCAATGAGAGCGGGGCCGACAGATCCCCCTCAGTGAGTTCCAGGTTGAGTTTTTCCAGCTGGTTGGTATTGCTGGTCTTTCTAACCAGGGCCTGAACCGAATAACCTCTTTCAATCAGGGCTTTACATAGATAGTAGCCGGTAAAGCCGCTGGCACCGGTTACCCATACACGTTTCATGATTACCTCACTGGTTTCATTATTTCTTGGCAAAAGCCATCAGATGCCAGCCGGTTCGGCGGGTGACGAATTTTGGAATCAGGTTATAGACCGGGACGAAGAGATTATTGAAAAAAACCGCTTTCAATCCCTTTTGAAGCCGTGACCGAACCGGGAACCGTTCGGTGACCAGGTTGACTTTCGAAAAAGTTTTTAAGAGGCTTGAAAATTCCCGACGAGAATATTGCTTCAGAACAGGTGCATCGGTGTGTTCCATTTTGACCTTCAGGGTCCTGGAAAGGAAATTCAGCCAGGAATGGCGGTTGTAAACCATCATAATGGCGCTGGCTCCCGGTTTCAAGACCCGGTAAATTTCATCTATCAGGGCTTGATCGTTGGCAGTATACTGGATCACGCCGTGTGCATATACGCAGTCAAAGGCATTGTCGGGAAAATCCAGTTGTTCCCCGTTTCCCTTTTGAAGCCGGGCGGAAAGTGAATGAAATTCGAAATTTTTTTTGGCCAGTTCTATGGATTTGTCGGCCAGATCGATGCCGGTGACCCGGGCTCCTCCCTGGGCAAACCTGACCAGATCAATACCCACACCGCATCCCACTTCCAGTACTTTTTTTCCGGACCAGGCGTTGAAATCCACCAGATTGGGCAGGTAGTGAAGTTTTTCAAAGCGGTAATTTTCCAGGTCCTGAAAGAAACCCTGGCTGCCCACCGGATTTTCAGCGATTTCGAGATCATGAATATGTTCATTCCAGTATTGTTCGATTTCCTGGAGCAAGGCCTTGTCTGATTTTTTATTTTCTCTTTTGGTTTTCATTGACAATCAATTGTTATCCCGGGCGAAAATTAAGTTAGCATGATATTATACCCCTGCAGAAAAGTCAAGCGGATTAAGTTCGAAAGGCCCGGCCGGTCTATTGATTGAACTCGATATTGAAGACAGGTGAAACCGCGCTGGCATTGCCATCCTGGTCAACTGCCTGGATTCGAAAATAGATTTTCAAATTCAGCGTATTGGGGGGCAGGTTCAGAAACCTGAAGTCATTGGTATTGGAATGGGTGAGGCGATTCAAGTCATTGGCCTGAAAGCCGAATTCGATTTGACAGTAATCAAAATCAAATTCAACATTTTCCGACCATTGAACCATGATGTAATTGTCATTATTCTCGATTCCCAGGATATTCTTGGGTTGGGCAGGTGTTAGCTCCAGAATTTTTGGGGCAAACAATCCGGCCATGATTTCATGTCCCAGGGGGCTGGGATGGTTACCCTTTATGTCCTCCAGGCAGGCTTCCCAGCCTTCTTCATGCTGAAAAAATGCATGGTAGGTGTCAATATAGGGAACGTTGTTCCGGTTGGCCAGTTCGATGATTCTGGCATTCAAGGCTTCGGTGTTTTCCTTGAAGACCTGAACTCCCGGTTCCCACAGCTTGGCCGGCGGAACGGTTGAAATAATGGGGTACATGCCATATTTGTCCCGGGCATTCAAGCATATCCATTCCAGGTTTTCGGCAGAACTAGCTGCTGAAAATAGGTTCCAGCCCACATCATTGGTGCCGTACAGTATCAGGCAAAAATAGGCGGGGCTTATTGAAAAAACCTCATCCATGCGCTCTACGGCATGAAAAGTATTGGTGGCGGTTTTTCCCAGATTGATAGTATAGGTTTCACCGTATACCTCCAGTAATTCCTGGACTTTGGCCAGATAGGCCAGTTCCGGATGTAGTTCACCTTCCAGATCCTCCATGCGCATTTCACCGCAGGTGATGCTGTCACCGAAGGCAATGATGGTATTCAGGGTGACCGAGTTCCAATCCCAGGGGATCTGTTTCGGGTCCCGGATTATGGGTTCCCTTTCCAGGATATAACACTGATCGTTTTCCAGGTCGGCCTGGTAGCGGTACCGGTGATACAGGGTTCGGGTATCGATATAGACAACCTGGTTTTCCTGGCTGATGCTGAATATTTTTTCGTTTTCCGGAGTGCGGGTCAGGTTCCGGATTTGGCCGGTTTTTAAATGACATAAAAACAGGTCATCGTTGTCTGAATTGTTGCCTTTGAAAACAAAGGCGGATAAGATATCTCCTTTAAAAATCATCTCTGGCCGGGAGATGAAATTGAATCCGGAAGTGGGTATGATTTTACTCTTTTTTTCCCATGAGTCGTAATAGCACAGATCAATATTTTTTCTGCTGAACCGGTTCCAGGAAATGATAAAACGGTTACCCCTGACTTCGATCTTGGGGAATAGGTTTTCACCCCGGAATTCCTGACTGAGGTTTTTCTCTTCGGCCCCCTGAAGCAGAATATCGGTGCCGTCATCCATTTTGATGATTTCAATCCAGTACCTTTGATTGTTGATTTGAAATTTCAGAGTTGAATCACGGTC
>DAOVIP010000040.1 GCA_030671465.1 Candidatus Aminicenantota bacterium
ATAATAATGTCAAAGTAATAGGAGCCTTTCTTCTCTGGTTTATAGGCAAGCTTGAAATCCAGGGTTTTGGTCTTCAATACTTCGTTCCTAGGTCGGGTTATGGTTTTATTTTCTGTGAGTTTTTCAATTTTTTGATAGTTGTGATACACATATACATCGATTTTGAATTTGACAACCATCTGATCCTCATTCTCTTCAAAACTGAGTTTCTTCACGGGGATCTCGATGATGATGTTGTCGTCCTTGAAATCCGCATCAAACTTGAAGATCCGTTTAAGTTCGGATTTGTTTCTCAAGTCCAGAGTGAATTTAGCCATATCCAGGGCAGTCAGCAGTGTGGCTGGAACCCTGGATAACCTCAACTTTCCGAAACCATCCAGGTCAACAAACACCAAAGCCAACTGATATCGATAGTAGTACCATCTCTCCATGGGGTATCTTTTGGTTCCCATCAGGGCTCCGGTCATGGGATGGGTACGGGTGTAATCACCGAATTCCCTCCGGTCGGGGAAACCCAGCTGGAGAAGGATTCTGCCTCTCTCTGTATCCCAGCCGGAATTTTTTACTTTTCCCTCTCTGAACCAGCGATTGGCATACTCAATCCGTTCTTCGAATTCCATTTTGTTTTCATTTTCTTCTGTTTCCGGAGTGGGATCCCTTTTCTGCCAGAATTCTTTTATGAATTCTTCTTCGGATACCTGATTGGGTAGATGTTTATAAATGGCCAGTTCCTCTTTGGACATGATTAACCTTGCCTTTTCAAAAAAGGAATCAAAACGTATGTCCTGATTTATATTTTTTTTGGGGCTACATCCGACTATCGCCAAAATCGAAATAGCGATGGATAGACTGATTAATATCTTTTTCATTGTTCCTCCTTGGCGAATTCATTTTTTCGGGAAATCGTCTTTTTAAATTATAGCCTATATTGTTTTATTTTCCAAAAAAATCATTTCATGCTGGCCGAAAGGAACTTACCAAAAAAAGAATGTGAATCCCAGGTTGTATTTCAACCCGCTCAGATCCAGCTTCTCAAATCCTTCGAAGAACGAGGATAGCTCGCCTTTTAAATACTGGTACTTGGCTTCAAAAAAAAGTCCGAAAGAACGGTTGAACCTGAAACCAATTCCGGCCAGGGCATTGAATCCCAGGGTATAGGTGCTGGTTTCTGCATAGCCTTCCTGGACGCTCAAGTCCTCGAAGTTGAGAAAATCGCCCCACTGGGCGTATCTCCAGGCAAAAATTCCGGCTCCGATCCCGATAAATGGGTATAACTTTCCCTTGTGGCCGGTCGGATATAATTTCAGATTTGCCTCCAGAGAAGTGATTCGGAGTGAAAGGTTTTGCAGAATCGGGTTTCCGTCCTCGTATTCCCAATCCTTGTACTGGCTGTATATGGTTTTATTGTAAGTTCCGCCGTTAAAAGAGATGGAAAAGCGTGAACCCAGAAAAAACTCGTATTCGGCTCCGTAATACAGATCGAGCATGTCCTGTTTGCCGAAGGCGAGATTTTCTATATTGATATCCCAAAGATCAGAGCTGAGAGAGGGTTGAAACAAGCCAATTTTTAAACTGAAGGCCTGGTTAGCCGATGATATCCCCGACAAGACTAGCAGGATCAATATGCATAGATTTATTTTTTTCATTCTACCTCCTGAAGTTCAGAATGCAATTTTATTGCCATTTGAAATCCGGGAGATTTCCCTTGAAATGTCCTGATAAGAGGACATCATGATATCATGGAGGGTCCAGACTGGTTGATCAGTCCGGGTTCAGGGCTTTATGGCCCGGACAATCTTTTCAATTTTGGGAACCGAATTGAAACGGCTAATCTCCTGTCCGTTTTTAAAAATGATAATGGTCGGCACTCCCAGGATGAAGTTTTTTTGACCCGCTTCGGGTTCATCGGCAACATTGACTTCAAAGGCGCTGATATCCACTCCCTCCAGCTGGGTCAGCACTTCAGCTATCAGAGGGGGGATTTTTTTACAAGGAGCGCATCCGGGCGAACTGAAATCAATGATGACAAATTCCGAGGCTTGCAGCTTCCCCTCCAGTTCATTCGATTTTAATGTTTCCATTTTATTTTTCCTTGTTTTTCAGTTTTGCAATAATTTGAGAATTTTTTCTCTGATAAAAGGGGCCTGGCCGGCTCCCATCTGAATATGATTGATCCGGCCCGATTTATCGATCAATATCATGGCCGGGATTCCGGCCACAAAATATTTTGCGTAATCCTGGCCTTCATGGGAGATGGTTATGGGGTAGGGGATTTTATTTCGCCTGATAAATTTTTTTATCAATGCCAATTCTTCTGCCTTATCGACTTTATTCCTTTCCTCCACATCATCCCGGTACATTCCGTATAATTTGGTATACCCGATAATGACCAGATTTTTTTTTCGGTACGATTGGTAAAGATCAGTCAACATGGGCAGGGTTTCCCGGCAGGGTGTGCACCAGGGGGCCCAGAAATCAATCAAAATGATTTTGCCCCGAAGCCCGGTCAGGGTCAGTGGGCGGGAATTGATCCAGGTTTCTGCTGATATTGAAGGGGCCTCTGAACCAATGAGATTGAGCTGGGACAGGCGGGCTTGAAAAAAGTGTTTTTCCATGGGGTGGTTTGCTGCCTGCAGGGCCTTTTCCATATACATTTTGGTTTCGGGAAGTTTGTCTTTTTTATAGGCTGCTCCAGCCAGACTGGAATACATTCTACCCTTGAATACATTGAATTCATCTGGCAGATCCTTTGATTCCAGTAATTTGGTGCTATATTTTTCACGGACTTCGGCTTCTTGTGCCTTCAGGGCAAAAAAGAGACTGGCGGAAAAGAAATCATGGTCCCGCTTGAGGCGGGATTCGATCTCTCGGAACACTTTTAATGCGTCGGCTTTTTTATCCAGAGATATCAGGATCTGGACACTGGTCATTTTTATCTGGCTGGAAAATTTTGACTTTTGGGTGAGCAGGGGATTGATCAGTTGTTCGGCCTCATTGAATCTTTTCAGTTGAAGGTATATTTTGGCGGTTAGGATATCCCGCTCATGGCTGGTGGGGACTGATTCGGCGGCATCCAATAATTTTTCCAGTTCTTTGCTTTTTTCCTTGATCAGTGCTTGATATTCATCTTGAGAACGAACCTGCTTGGTTTTTTGCTTATATTTTTGTTGAATATCCGAAAATCTTTTGGAGAAAGCTTCAAAGTCGATTTTTTCCTGTGAAGGGTGACAGGAAATCAATAAGCTGATGAAGACAATGGCGGTGGTCAATTTGGTTGTCATCGTTTCTCCTAAATGTTTATGTTACTCCATAACCGGTACCGGATTCAAATTCTGAGATTGATCTTTCTTTCAATAATTTCAAATATGGCCGGGAGTGTTTTGCCCATTTCACCGTCATATTCAATATGAACGGTTTCATCAGAAGTGATTTCAATTTTTTTTGCCCTCTGGATAATCGCCTTGGGATGTTTTTCAATGGTACCTCGATAGAGATGAGGGGTGTTGGAAATGATTTCAAGTTTTTTCATGTCCTGGATCAGGACCAGATCAAAAAATCCATCATCGGGTTCTGCCCGGGGGGCAATTATCATACCCCCCCCGAATATCCCTCCGTTGGCAATGGCGCCGATCAGAAATTTGTCCTCAATGGTTTTGGAATCATCAATTACAACTTTAACTGTTTTGCTGGAGTAGGTCCCGAGTGTTTTCAACAGTCCCTTGTAGTAGGAAAAGGGGCCCCGTTTTAGCGAGGGAATACCCGCTAGTTTCTTAATGACTTCGGCCCCTAATCCGAAATCAGCGATATTTATGAAAAATTGATGGTTCTGAAGGTCGGTGTCCGGATTGTAGGTGATTCGTCCGATATCAATTTTTTTGGATTTTGAATTTTTTATCAGTTCCACCGATTCTTTCAGATCCCGGGGGATTTTCATGAAACGGATAAAATCGGACCCGGTTCCCGAAGGGATGATGCCCAGTGAGGCGTTTTCGTTAATGGTGGTCTTTGAATTGCGTTGGAAAAAGCCATTGGTGATTTCATTCAGGGTTCCATCTCCACCCACCCCGATAATCAGGTCAAAACCATCTTTGAGTATTTCTCGGGCAATCTGGGTGGCCTGCTTAGGTTTTTCAGTGAAGATGTATTTGAATTCTTTGAAATAGTTTTTCACAATTTCTTTTATGGTGTTCCAGCGCTGCCCTGTTTTCCCCCGGGCGGAAAAGGGATTGACAATGACGTGGACTTTATCTGCTATCATGGCTGTTCCTCCTTTTTTTTGTCTTTATTGGAGAAAAAAATGGTTTTGCCGATCAGTCCGCCGGTCAAACCGGAAATAATGGCGAAGCAAAAGCCAATGGCAATCACCCCGAAGAACATCATTCTAAAATTTGTATTTTGCACCAAGGACAGGACATCATCTTCGACCAGTGAGGCCAGGGAACCCACTTTGGCCAAGGCATTTTCGATTTTCTCTTCTGAAATGTTGAATACCATGATGGTAGAAAACAAAACGAAAATGATCCCACCGGTCAATCCGCTGGCGGCCCCGACCAGAGCAGCATCAGAGGTTTGAATTGCAGGCGTATCCTTTTTCAGTAGGTAGATGCTGATCAGACTTCCCACTCCCATCCATAGCATGAAAAAGATATTGAATAAGTTGATGATGGGAATGACGGATAGTATTCCTGAAAGCAACCCTCCTAACAGAATACTCTTTCTGGCAGACCTTAATTTTATCATTGTCGAGGATTCCTATTCAATTATTTCCACATTCCCGTCGAATTTGGCGGGGAATAAGTCGGTTATGACAATCCTCCCTTCTTTGGTGGTATATTTGAATAATTTTTTCCTCGGTCTGGGTTTCAAGTAACCGCTGTAATGCAATCCCATATATTTCATGGTTCGCTTTATATAGTTATGGGTTTCCCGGTAAGGAGGAATTCCGTTGTGGTTTTTGATGGCTTTCTCACCGGCATTGTAGGCGGCCAGGGTGAGCGGGAGATTTTTATTGTATTTTCGGTACAGGTATTTCAGGTGGCTGATACCACCCTTCAGATTTTGATTGACATCAAATCTGTTTTTAACCCCGTACTGTCTGGCTGTATCCGGCATGAGTTGCATAAGACCGATGGCGCCCTTTTAGAGACTGCATAGGGATTAAAACTGGATTCGGCCTTTATCACTGCAATGATTAAATCTTCTCGCAGTTTATGCTCCTTGGACAGCGTTTTGATTTTCAGGAGATATGAATAGGGAATCGAGGGCGAGTAGGATGAATTTTTAAAATTGACTTGATTCCGGCTGTCATATTTGGACAGTCTGTTGGAAACAACAATTTTCCCATCCTTGTCATATTTGACGACTATTTCTGCCCAGAGAGAAATGGTGATAAAAAAAAGTAGAATTGAGATCGTCTTGGTTTTCATGTCAGGTGTTTTCTTAATATATCGGAGATATTCTTTTTTAGTTTGGGAATGTTTTCTATGGGCTTTCCACCGGCCTGGGCAAAATCTGCCCGGCCACCCCCATCCCCGTCCACCAGGCTGGCGATTTCCTTGATGAGTATCCGGGCATCCGCTTTCCGGGTCAGGTTTTCAAATATGGATACGATGATTGCCGATTTACCGTTGATGTTGGATAAGAGGATTGATATTCCCCGGTTTTTTATTTTGACTTTATCGGCCAAAGAGCGAAGCTGCTGGTGATCGAGGTCTTCCACATATTCCACTACCGTCTTTATGTTATTGATTGACTGGACTTGGCCGATGATTTTTCCCGATTCTTTTTCCCGGTCGACTTTATCCATTTTTTGCAATTGTTTATCCTTTTCCTTTAAAGTCTTATCCAGCTGAATCAGGAAATCCATTAGGTTTTCCTGACGCTGGTTGAAATGATGTTGGATTTGGTTGAGGGTTTCCAAACTTTCCTGAATAAATAAGAAAGCGGTTTCACCTCCGATGGCTTCAATCCTTCTGATTCCCGAGGAAATGGATGATTCGGAAATTATTTTAAATAAACCGATTTCTCCCGTATCCTGGATGTGGGTACCCCCACACAACTCCATGGAGGTGTCTCCGATGGATATTACCCTTACGGAATCCGAATATTTTTCTTCAAACAGGGCAATGGCGCCTTTTTCAATAGCCATTTCATATTTCATGTCTTCGGCTTCCAATGGTAAATTTTCCCTGATCTTCTGGTTGACAATGACCTCAACTTTTTTTAACTCTGCCTGCGATACCGGTTTAAAATGGGTAAAATCGAATCGTAATTTGTCTGGACCCACATAGGATCCGGCTTGCTTGACATGAAGTCCTAAAACTTCCCTCAGTGAATAGTGGAGCAAATGGGTGGCGGAGTGGTGGATGGCAGTACGCTTTCGTTTTCCCGGGTGTACCGACAGCATGAGTCTGTCCCCCGATTTTATTTTGCCCTTTTTTATTCTGGCAAAATGGACGATGGTTCCTCGGTCGAGTTTCTGGGTGTCATTTATTTCGATATAAACGTTCTCATTTTTTCCATTTCCGGTGTCTCCGACCTGTCCGCCCGATTCGGGGTAGAATGGGGTTCGGTCAAATACCAGCAGGATATCTCCGGGGTCTGAATGGGTTTCACTTTTTTCAATATGGGGTATTATCTGATAGTGGTTCGGATTTTCGGATGCTGTATAGATTGCCAGTAAGGTACCCTGGTCAATTAAACCGGAGTAGCCGGTGAAGATTGATTTGTATTTTTCGGCATTCTCAAAAGTCTTTCCGGATTTTTTCTTTTGATCCAGATCCAGCCTGGATTTTTTTCTCTGGTTTTCCAGTTCTTGCTGAAAACCGGGGAAGTCGATCAACACATCCCGTTCCGTGGCCAAGTCAATGGCGAAATCCAGGGGAAAGCCATAGGTGTCGGAGAGTTTGAATAGCTCGGTACCGGAGATGGTTTTCTGTTTGCTGGCCAGGGCCTTTTCCAGGCATTCTTCAAATTTCTTGAGGCCATTTAACAGGGTTTGGTTAAACCTCTCTTCTTCGGCCAGAATGACTTCAGAAATAAAATCCCGGTTGTATTCCAGTTCGGGATAAAATGCCTTCATGGTTTCAATGACGCTGAGGCTGATTTTATAGAGAAACGGTTTGGAAAACCCCAGGGATTTCCCATGTTTGGAGGCCCTTCTGAGCAACCGTCTCAACACATATCCCCGGCCGTCGTTGGCGGGAAGCACGCCATCGGAAATGAGAAATGAAAGAGCCCGGATATGATCGGCAATGACTTTGAAGTCTACTTGACTGGTTTTGTCATCCGGATGGATGCCGCACATTTCAGCTATAAAATCGATGATGGGTTTAAACAGATCCGTCTGGTAATTGCTGTCGACATTTTGAAGCAAAGAGGTCAGCCGTTCCATTCCCATTCCGGTATCGATTGACGGGGTCGAAAGGGGATTGAGCTTTCCGTCTTTGTTCCGGTTGTATTGCATGAAGACCAGGTTCCAGATTTCAACAAAACGATTTTCGTTTTCCAGAGAATTAACCGGGCCATGCTGTTCTCCCTTGTCAAAATGAATTTCGGAGCAGGGACCGCAGGGTCCGGTTTCTCCCATCTGCCAGAAGTTGTCTTTTTCGTCAAGCCTGACAATTTTACGGGGCGGAACCCCGATCTGTTGTTCCCAGATCTTAAATGCTTCATCATCCTGTTTGAAAATTGAAACCCATAAATCGTCAGGATTGAAGTGATAATGCTGGGTGAGCAATTTCCAGGCGTATTCAATGGCTTTTTCTTTGAAGTAATTTCCAAAGGAGAAATTTCCCAGCATTTCAAAAAAAGTATGGTGATATTCGGTTTTTCCCACCTCGTCGAAATCATTGTGCTTCCCGGAAACCCGCATGCATTTCTGGATGCTGACCGCTCGCTTGTAATCCCGGGTTTCCAGGCCGAGAAAGACATCTTTGAATTGATTCATGCCGGCATTGGTGAATAAAAGGGTCGGGTCTTTGGCTGGGATCAGGGGAGAAGAAAACACCCGGTAATGTTTTTTTTGGTTAAAAAATGAGAAAAATATTTCTCTGATCTCTGAATTTCTCATAAATTGTCAATATCCAGAAGGTGGTGATCCTCGAAATCCGAATCTGTTTCACTTTCCGGTCCTTCGGCCTTACCGATATCGGACATCCGCTTTTCAATTTCCTGCTGGGACATATCTTTGGTGGATTGAATTCCGATTTTTTTGAGCTTGAATTCATCTGGATTAGAAGCCCATTTCAAGGCCTCTTCATAACTGATGAATTTTTTTTCATAGAGGAAAAACAGTGATTGGTCAAAGGTTTGCATGCCATATTGAGAAACTCCGGTGGAAATGGCTTCTCTGATGAGTTTGGTTTTTTCCGGTACCGTAATACAATCCTGGATAAAGGGGGTATTAACCAGTATTTCAACTGCGGGAACCCGGCCTTTCTGGTCTGCTCTGGGGATCAGGCGCATGGATATAATGGCCTTTAAAACCGCTGCCAGCTGTATTCTGATTTGCTTCTGGTGATGGGGGGGGAACATGGAGATGATTCGGTTTATGGTTTCGGGAGCATCCAGAGTATGAAGCGTGGATAGCAACATGTGGCCGGTTTCTGCAGCCAATAATGCAGTTTCAATGGTTTCCAGATCCCTCATTTCGCCGACCAGAATGACATCGGGATCTTCTCTAAGAGCGCTTCTCAAGGCTGTGGAGAAATTATTGGTGTCCTGACCGACTTCCCTCTGGTTGAGGATACTTTTTTTATCCCGGTGCAGGTATTCAATGGGATCTTCAATGGTGATCATATGTTCGATTCGATGGGTATTGATGTGATCGATCATGGCTGCCAGAGTTGTGGATTTTCCACTTCCCGTGGTTCCGGTTACCAGCACCATTCCCCTTCGCTCATCGGCAATTTTTTCCAAAACCAGGGGCAGGTTTAAATCGGAAATGGTTTTGACCTGGGTGGGGATCACCCTCAATACCATTCCGATGGCACCCCTCTGATGAAACACATTGCAACGAAACCGCCCCAATCCCGGGACACTGTGAGCCATATCGATTTCATGTTCTTTTTTGAACCGATCCTTTTGCTGGGCATTCATGATTGAGAAAGACATGGCAATGGTGTCTTCCTGCATCAATCGCTTGAGTTCAACGAGGGGATGCAATAGCCCGTTTATTCTTAAAACCGGATGGTTTCCGACTTTCAGATGCAAATCCGATGCTCCTCTTTCCACTGAAATTTTTAGGAGGTCATCAATATTCATGCTGTATCTCCAGATATTCTCATATATAATATATTATATAATCTAATAAATATCAAGTTTTCAGGGAGTTATGGCCTGGCCTGGCCGGTCAATTAGGTCTCACAATCCATATACCTGGTCATACTCGGCTATTTCAACCTGTTTGATTCCAAAGAAAATCAGCTTTGATTTCAGGCTCTTCAACGCCTTTTCCTCGCCGTGAACCAGAAATATTTTCTTCATTCGGGATAAATCATGTCTTCCCAGCCAGTTGATGATTTCCTCATAGTCGGCATGACCTGAGAATGCATTCAGGGTCCGGATCTTGGCTTTTACTGGGTATGTTTTCCCGAAAATTTTAATTTGCTTGTGCCGCTCCACCAGTTTTCGACCCAGTGTGTTTTTAGCCATAAAACCCACAATGGCAA
>DAOVIP010000251.1 GCA_030671465.1 Candidatus Aminicenantota bacterium
TCAATCCAATTCCTGGTTTTTTTCATGGCATGGACAGATTCTGTAAAAAAGGATATATTAAGTTCTGATGAAATATAAAACCCTGTTCAAGATTTTCGTTTTGCTGCTGTTTGTGGTTCTGCTGTATACTATTTTTGCAGAATTCCAACCCCGGAAAAGAACAGATTCCCTCACCGATTACGAACCCGATGGAATTGAGATGAAATATGTGGCTTTCAATAAACACAACGAGAAGAGTATTGAAGTCACCTGCTCGGAATCCCAGCAGCAGGAAAAGGATATGACCCTGATGAAAAATATCAGAGCTACTATCTTTAAAAAGGGAAAACTGGACCAGGAAATCTATGTAACCGGTGACCGGGGATATGCCACTCCCAATATCAATTCGTTTTTTCTGGAGCAAAATGTCAAAATCATCTCGAACGACCTGGATATTTCCTGTGAAAATTTCACCATCAAATCCAAACATAAGTTGTTCACCCTGGCGGTTGTCGACTATCAGGCCAAGAATCTAAAGGGTATTGCCCAGAAAGGCATCGAGTATTATGTTAAGGTAAATGTCATCAAATTATTCGATACCCAGGGGACCTACTCCAGTGAGGGGCAACAATTCCTCTATCAGACCGATGAATTGTGGATCATTGACAAGAGCAATACCGTGGTGTTCGAGACCAATACCGAAATCAAAGGGGAAAAAACCCTGTTGACCAGCGACCGCCTGGTCTTGAGCTTCACCAAGGATTTCAAACAAATCAAACGTTCAACCTCTCAAAAGAACAGCACCCTCTATCGTGAAGATCCGGCTAAAAATGAAACCATGGAACTCAAATCAAATTCCCTGGAGGGCTTTTACAACCAGAAAGGAAAATTGAAAATGGCCGTGGCCCGAAAAAACACCCGGATAGACCTGAAGAGCAAACAGAATCATACTGAAATCTCCTCCCCTTTCGTAAAAATGAAATTCAATCCGGAAACCGGGCAGTTGTCCGAAGCCAGAATCTCTTCGGGCGGCAAAGTCAAGAGCACGGGCAGATCGAACTTTGACATAGCAGCCCACAAAATTCATTTAAAATTCAGGAATGCCGATATTATTTACGGGGAAGCCCTGAGAAATTGTGTTTTTAAGATTGACGAATATCATGGCCATAGCAAAAAAATGACCCATGATGTACAAAAAAACATTATCCACCTGACGGGTGAAGAATCCGAAATTAAAAAAGACCGGAATACCTTTATCTCCAGTGATTTCATCATCAATACCCAGAAGGATATCCTGACCTCTGAAGTGGGTATCAAGTCAATCATCAAACCGGACAGACAGGATGCCCTTTTTTCCACCGATGCAATTTTCGTGAATGCCAAGGTGATTGAAATCCACAACCGCGAGAACAAGGTCGTTTATAAAGACAACATCCGGCTTCAGCAAAATGAAACCATCATTAAAGGCGATAAGCTCGAGATTTTGGAAAAAAACCAGATGAATGCCAGTGGAAATGTGTCTCTCACATTTAAGGAAAAGAAAAATGACATCAACCTGAGGGGAGATTACATCGGCTTTGACCCCAAAAAAAGAGTAATCACCATCAAGGGTAAGGGAATTATGAAGAATAACAGCCGTATCCTGAGGGCTGATCTACTGAAAATCAGCTTCAACGACCAGAACGAACTGGAAACCATAACCGGTGAAAAAAATGTTCGCTTTGTCAACGAAGGCATTCAGGGCACATCTAAAAAGGTCAACTGGAAATACCCGGAGGAAATGATGATCTTCTCTGGTTCCGCTCAAATCAAAAGCCAGAGTAAAGGATTAACCAAGAGTAAGCAATTGAAACTGGATTTGCATAACAATAAGATCACCATTCTTTCCGACCCATCCAAACGGTCTGAAACCGTCATCCAGCAATGACCCCATCCGGAAGACAAAATGAAGTTCATCATTGATCCATCCGGTGGCATGGCCGGAGATATGTTCTCAGCCGCTCTCATATCCGCGGGAGCAGATTTGAAAACCATGAAACAGGCCATGCAGGCAGCTGCGGAAAAACTGGGAACCGCCGGCATTGATATAACCCGGACCGCAGATGGGAGTACCCGGTTAAAAATCCAGTTGATTTCCAGCCGCCCCCATCTTGGTGATGAAGAAGCCGGAGCTTTCCTGAATGAACTGTACCGGCAATTCCGGATTGAAAAAGAATACCGGCTTTTCGGGAACCGCATCCTGGAAATATTGGTCCAGGCTGAAAAAAAAGCCCATAAGGATTTTAAAATTGTCATCCATGATCATGGTCAAGCGGACCATCACCATTCCCCTGCCAATTTAAAACCGTCATCCGATCATTCACAGTCGGAGATCACCTTCCTGCATGAAGCCCAGGATATTATCGTGGATATTATCGGGGCGGTTACCGGGCTGCAGAGCCTGAGAATCAATCCCCTGGCCACCTTATCAAAATCGGTTTCAGTGGGAGGCGGTCACATCCATTTTTCCCATGGTACCCACGGGATACCTGCCCCGGCCACCAGAATCATTCTGGACAGTCACAGAATAAACTGGGAAAAGGGTCCCATTGAAAAAGAACTGTGCACCCCTACCGGGGCTTCAATCCTGGCCGCATTGGGTTCAAGACAAATCTCCGCCAAAGGAAAAACCAAGAACGAGAAGGTCTCTTTCAGGGGAAAATCAAGGGGAACCCAGCCATATGATATTCCCCCACTGCAAATATTTTTATTCTAAAAAATCAAAAAATAATTTGTGCTTTTTTTTAAAAAGTATTGACTTTTTTGAAAACTCATTCTATAGTTACCCATAAAAAAAAGGATTTCACATGGAAAAGAGAGAGCTTGAAAAATTAAAAAAAGCGTTATTGAAACTGAAAGACGAACTGCATAAAATACTGGAATCAAACGAAGACTATTCCGAAGCGGAATATTCAACCGATGAAATTGACCTTGCCACCAACCTGATCGAAAAGATGACCGGTTTTGCCGTTTCTTCAAATTTTCACAAAAACTTGATGGATGTCGACGAGGCCCTGAAGCGAATTGAAAACAACACCTATGGGAAATGCTTGAACTGTGATCAAAACATTCCCATCAAGCGTCTTCAGGTTCTACCTTTTACCAAGTACTGCATCGAGTGTCAAAGGGAATTTGAAAAAACTTCATAACCCCTCCTAAAAAGCAATGTCCTGACGGCCAATGGGAACCCCATTCAAATAGTGGAGAGAAAACCATTGACTTTTACCTGCATTTTCGGTATAGTAATCGCATTGACCGATTTTTCATATTGGTTTGTCAATAAAAAAGAAAGAGTGCATATCTAAATGTCTTTTTTTATAAATATCGACTTGTACCAACATGAATAGAAACAACATGAAAAAAATTCCCAGCAGCCAGCAATTACTACTCATAAAACCCAAAAGCCTGTTTAACTGGGACATGTGGGAACCGGTGGTGCGTTTCTCTATTCTGGTTTTCGGGATTACCATCATTGCCATCGCCCTCAAACAAAACATGCTGTTTCACTGGGAATTTTACCAGATGGGAAACCAGGCTAGTCTGTTGTTCAAATACATGTTGTTTTTCAGCAGTTTGATATTCGTCTCTTCTCTGGCATTCCGGACCTATCTCTGGTTCAGGTACCGGGCTTATGATTCTGCTATAGTGGAAAACTGGCCTGATATCACGGTTGTTATCCCAGCCTACAACGAGAGCGAAATCATATACCAGACCATTTGCTCAATCACCAACAGCAATTACCCCCTGGAAAAGCTTAAAATCATCGGCATCGA
>DAOVIP010000186.1 GCA_030671465.1 Candidatus Aminicenantota bacterium
ACCACGCAGTCTCCGCTGACCGTGTTTAGGGTGACAGCGGTTTTGTTTTTGAATGTCTTGACGATTTCTTTTTTTTCGGCTTGAACTGAATTCACACAAAATACCAAAAATAAAATGATCAGTAACAGACGAATCAAAGTGCTGGTTTTCATTATTTCCTCCAAATTTTTTATTTATTTTTTTTAAGATAAATATTACCGTTAACGGTTTTGATTTTTATTGTGTTTTTGGCATCCTTTGTTTTTGCTTTGCCGTAGATATACTTCCGGTAGGATCCATTCTTTTTTTCCCAGTTGGGGGTTTCTTCTATTTCGAGTTTAAAATCACTGCTTATCCGGTATTTTTTCCAGCTGCTTTTGGTGTAGGCCAATTCAATGTAAATGTTCATGGAAAGGTCTTCCGGAACCGTGAGGGTGATATCCCCTCCCATGGAGGTCAGGTCGGCATCTCTTTTTCTTGATTTTTTATCCGCTGTCAATGTGACTTCAATATCTCCTCCCATGGTGATTGCTTTTACCCAGCCGTCAATATTATCGATGGTGATGTCACCGCCCATGGTTTTAGCCCTGGCGAATTTTTTGGCATACTTGATCCGGATATCTCCGCCCATGGTTCCCACATAGGCACCTTCCATGGCCTTATCGACTTTGATAGATCCGCCCATGGTAGATATTTTTACCACTTTTCCGGTTGATTCTCCATTTCTGGATCTGACGTTGCGGTAAACCACATTGCCGCCCATGGACGATCCTTTGATATCTCCGACCACATTTTCCAGCAGGACGCGCCCGCCCATGGTTTTGACATAACCGTCAATATCAGAATCGGTCAGACTGATTTTACCTCCCATGGTGGTCATGCGAATTTTACCTTTCAAATGGCTGAGTTTGAGTGAGCCTCCCATGGTTTTGCCGCCTATTTCACCCTCTACTTTATTGATGGTGATGTCACCACCCATGGTTTTCAGTTTAAGGTCAAACTGATGGGGCACCTGAATTTCCAGTTTAGGGCTCCTGCAGTTTTCATGTTCGAAGGGGTCAAACTCCGATTCCACTTCAATCACTTGGCCGGATTTTTCAATTCTGATTTCACATCCCTCCGACTGGCTGTTTTTCAGATATACTTTAATATTTACAACATTCTTTGCCCATCCCGAAATAGATATGGAACCACCGGTTTTCAGATTGACATCCAGTTTTTCACCCGGTTTTACCTCGAATTCTTTTTCCACTAGGTCGGAACTCAGGAGTGGGATGGAGATTAAAAGTAAAATTCCTACCAATACGGTTAATGGTTTCATCGTAACCTCCTCATTCTTGATTCTCATCATTTTTACCATCCGCCACTATAATAATCTCATCGGAGATATATATCGCCTGATATTGTAATTTAGTACCTCTTAAACGTTCGAAATTACAATTTCATACCAATCGAACATTATCTTCGCTTTGGGATTTGATGGAATCAATCCAGATGGCAGTGATTCAGGACCAAAATATTTATTGCTTTGACCTTTGCTTGAACTGGGAAGGGGTTATTCCGGTAAATTTTTTAAAAGCAGTATTGAATACCGATTTTGAGTAAAAACCCACATCATAAGCAATTTCAAGAATGGTTTTTTTCTTTTCATCCGGGTCCAATAATTTTTCTTTGGCTTCGGTAATGCGAAAATTGTTGATGTAATCATTAAAACTCTGTTTAAATATTTCATTGGCAATTTGGGAAATATGGTTGGGATGAACCATGATTTTTTCCGACAGTTTTTTGAGGGTCAGGTCCGGATCCAGGTAGATTTTCTCATTCTCCATTATCTCTGATAGCTTTTGTTGAATTTCCTGCGAGCGTTCCGGGGTCAGGGCAGAGGTCTGGTATTTTTTGGTTTGCTTAATCGGTTGGGTTCTCTTTTGCCGCCAGATTAAGAATCCGCCGATAAATAACAGCAATATGATGATTCTGGGAATATACACCAACAGGCCCTCTTTGAAATCGGAGCGGATTCGGAAGGGCAATGTGATTCCATCTTCATTCCACTGTCCCAGATGGTTGCAGGCGATTACCCGGAAACGATAGCTTCCAGGGCTCAGGTTGAAATACAGGGCCGTGCGTTTTTGATTGAGACCCAGGGTGGTCCATTTGTCTTCGAATCCTTCCAGCCTGTATCTGAATATGATATTTCTCGGAGAACTGTAATTCAGGGCGGTAAAATAGAATTCAAACATCTTTTTACCGGATTTGATTTTCAATGCCTTTTTGTGGATATAAGACTTGTTGTCGATAATAAAGTCTTCAATGACGATGGGTAATCCCGATTTTTTGCTGGAAATTTTTTGTAGGTTCATTATGGCCAATTTTTTGGTAGTTGGGAAAAAGATTTTATCGTCTCGACTTTTCCAGACTGAAGGGAAACTGCCACCGACACATTCGCTACTGATCATCCCATCCGATTCATTAAAAAAAGTGGAGGTGATGAAATTGGTTTCATTGTTAAAAAATTGGTTCAAAGATCTGAAGGAAACCCGAAAAACTCCGGTAAAGGAACTCATCCATAAATAATGATCGTGATCCTTTCCGGTTTCAGTAAGGGAGAAAACGAAATTGCTGTGCAATCCGTTTTTTTCGGTATACTGAGTAAACTGATCTCTTTCGAATCTCAACAGTCCGGTGCCGTTGGTACCGATCCATAATACCCCGGGTTGATCCGGAGATTCGAAAATTGAAAGCACCTCATAACCGGATTCCCCATCATTGGCCTGGAAGTGTCGCACCAGATCATGTTTGATCCGGGATAAGCCCTTTTGGGTACCCACCCAGAGGGCTCCCTGATCATCTTCAAATAAAGTTTTTACGTGATATCCCTGGAACATTTCTTTGGTGATGAAGATATCATTGATAAATGAATTCAAACCCTCGGCAGTACCGATCCATAGTATTCCGGACCGATCCTGTAAAAGAGCAGAGACTGAGTCGGCTGTCAGCCCTTGTTTTGTTGTGTATATATACAGTCGGTCATCGTTGATTCGATTCAATCCTCCCCGCTCGGTTCCGATCCATATGTCGCCGCTGTTGGACTCGCACAGGGAAAGGATCCGATTGCTTGACAGCCCGTCTTCCTGGGAAAACGTTTTCACCAGCCGTTCATTTTTAAATTGACTGAGGCCATGGTGTAGGGTACCAATCCATAAAAATCCCTTTCGATCCTGAAGTACGCAAGTGGCCGGGGAAGCGGGGAGTCCCATTTCCCGGGTGATATTTGAAACAATCCTGGGTTTCAATCTGACCAGGCCACCGGTGAAGGTTCCAATCCATATATTGTGCTCATTGTCTTCGATGAGGGAATGAATAAAATCATCACTGAGGCCACTGGCTGAGCCGTAATGGTGGATATGTCCGTTCTGGATCCGGTAGAGCCCATCACCATAAGTCCCGATCCACAGTGAGCCCTTTTGGTCCGGATACAGGCAAGTGACGGTAATGTCGGACAGGGATTTATATTCTGAAAACGGAGAGATGATCTGTCCGTCTTTTAAAAGCCTGACACCCTTCTGGGTCCCGACCCACAGATTTCCGGCTTTATCGCTGGCCAAATCCGAAATGGGTTCATTCAAGACCATGGTCAATTTGTCCTGATCAAGAGGTTGATCATGTGCCTTCTTCAGTAATCCGTATTCTGAACCTATCCAGAGATTTCCCATTTTGTCAGCAGCCAGGGCATTGATGCTGGCATTGGCCATTTCCCCATTGATTTTGGTTTTGAATATTTTGCCGTCCCTGAAATAATTCAATCCCCTTGTTGTTCCACACCATATGGTACCGGATGGGTGTTCCATGATGGCCTTGATATGATTGCTGGCCAGGCCGTCCTGGATCTGGTAATTTTTCCAAAGGCCATCTTTAAGCGTGGTCATGCCTCCGCCCCGGGATCCAATCCAGAGGGTTCCGTTTATATCTTCATACAGGCTGACAATCTGATTGCTTTTAAGACCTGGTGTGTTCCAGATATTGAAGACCGGAAAAGTCATCCCATTGAAACGAATCAATCCCAACTGGGTACCAAACCACAGGTATCCACTTTGGCTATAGTGCAAGGTTAAGACAGAGTTTTGAGGAAGTCCGTCCTCAATCATCCAGGCCTTGATGATGTAATCGGTGTTTTCCGTTGCCTGAAGCGGGGTGACAAAGAGGAATGCGAATATAACGGCTATCCGGAATGACCGGGGTAAAGTTTTCAATATATTTGATTCTCTCTTATTCATGTTGCCTGTCCCGGATGGCTCACGGTAACCATAGGTCAATCCATATTTTAGGGGTTTTTTTTTATTTATGCAAGAATTCACGGTTGAATATCAGGCAGTATTATCTATTTTCGTAGACTCCGGCAAATTGCACTATTTTTTCCCATTCTTCTTTTATTGTCCTGAATTGGGGACATATAGGGTCTTTTCTTTTGGCAATTTTTTTGCATTTATGCTATAGAGTGTTGAGAACTATATTGAATTTACTTTTAATATTTAGAGAAATGGAGGTATTTTATGATTCATATCAAAAAGATTGCCTTGGTGAAATGCTTGGCCCTGTTACTGGCATTCTTATTCTTGCAGGGTGATTTATCTATTTATGCGGAAACTGCAGATTACCAGGCCCGCTTTATCCAGGCAAAACAGGATTATATGGCTGGACTCTATGATCAGGCCATTGATAAGCTGGAGCGAATCCACCGAATCGGTCGGTTAAAAGGAGAGTTGAAGCCAGGAGATACAGATTTGCTGGCCAGGGTGTATCTGCTGCTGGCAGCTGCTTATGAAAAAAAGGAGGAT
>DAOVIP010000087.1 GCA_030671465.1 Candidatus Aminicenantota bacterium
ATTCCGGTTATTTGAACATTGATCTGCTCTAATTCAATTTTAAATTCAGAGACAGAAGCAGTTCGTAATGATATATCTTTCCGGAGTGATTTTTTTAGAAGTGTGATCAATGTGGCAGGAAATGACTTTAATATCTCCTCTTTGAACCCGGGTTCTTCATTTAGAATAGAATAAATTATGACCTGCTCATAGTCTCCTTTAAATGGAAGTTTTCCGGTCAGCATTTCAAACAATACAACACTTAAGGACCATATATCGGTACGATGATCAACCTCATCACCTCGTGCTTGTTCTGGTGACATATAAGCTGCAGTTCCCAAAGTTGATCCCGCTTTTGTAAGTCTAGTTTGACCGCCAAGCATGGCAAGCCCAAAATCTAATATTTTTACTTCATCTCTTTCGGTGATCATAATATTAGCCGGCTTAATATCACGGTGAGTAATACCATTTTTATGTGCTTGTTCCAATCCATTGGTAATCTGAATAGCGATATCAATAGCTTCTTTTTGTTTCAATGGGCCGCGTTCCAATTTTTGTTTTAGCGTTTCCCCTTTATAGTATTCCATACACATGAACATCTGACCATCATCTGTCTCATCAATATCATGTATAGTGCATATATTACTATGTTGAAGAGCAGAAGCAACTTGGGCTTCATGAATGAATCTTTGTTTGGCCTCATCATGAAGAGAAAAGGAAGCGGGTAAAAACTTTAATGCAATAGTTCGTTTGAGTTTCGTGTCTTCGGCTTTGAAGATCACACCCATCCCACCTTCACCGATTTTTTCGAGGATCTTATAATGATGGATAGTCTTGCCAATCATCTTATTGCCTCCGATTCACACATACAGTCTAACTATTACTCTACTGCATGCAATATTTTTTTTATTATAAAGATATTTTTTGGAAAAATCAATTAAAACATGATTTGTCTTTTCCCGCATTTCTTTGTATAATAAATGCTTCTGTAAATCTTTGACAATTAGGAGGAATTCCAAACATGTCAACCAAACATAATTTTTATGCCGGCCCCGCCATTCTGCCCCATGATGTTTTGAAAAAGGCACAGGAAGAATTGCTGGATTTCAATGGGAGCGGATTATCCATCATGGAAATCAGTCATCGGTCTAAGGATTTCGACCAGGTGGTGACCACAGCCGAGTCCAAAATCAGGAATCTTCTGGGTATTCCGGAAAACTATTCGGTTTTGTTCTTGCAGGGAGGCGCCAGCCTTCAATTCGGGATGATCCCCATGAATCTGCTGAAAGGTGGAACCGCCGACTATATCAATACCGGGTCCTGGGCCAAGAAAGCCATCAAAGAGGCCAAACTTTTCGGTATTGTCAACATTGCTGCCAGTTCAGAAGATAAAAATTTTTCTTACATACCCAAAAACATTCACTTTTCACCCAATGCGGTTTATGCCCATATTACCTCCAATGAAACCATCGGGGGCATTCAATGGAAAACATTTCCGGATACAGGTAATACACCCCTATTTGTGGATATGTCTTCGGATATTTTCAGCCGGAAACTGACCGTGTCCGATTTCGGGATCATTTATGCGGGAGCTCAAAAGAACATTGGACCTGCCGGCGTCACACTGGTCATTATTCGAAATGATCTGGTTGATTCCGGTGCGGATAACCTGACCTCAATGTTAAGTTACAGGACCCACGCGGAAAAACATTCCCTCTACAATACCCCCCCCTGTTTCGGCATTTATATCATCAAGCTGGTGATGGATTGGATCGAACAACAGGGTGGCATTCAGGCCATAGAGTCCACCAATGAAAAAAAAGCAGCCCTGTTGTACGAAAGCATAGATAACAGCAGTTTATATCAGGGAACAGCAGCGGTCCAGGATCGATCAACCATGAATGTCACCTTCCGGTTGACCTCGGAGGAGCTGGAAAGTCAGTTTATTAAAGAGGCAACCGAAGCCGGATTTATGGGACTCAAAGGCCACCGCAGTGTGGGCGGCTGTCGGGCCTCAATTTACAATGCCATGCCTCTCGAAGGAGTTGAAAAACTGGTAGAGTTTATGAAAAGCTTTGAAAAAAAATCACCGGTTGATTAAATTTAAATATTCGATCTGTCATTAATATCAATAAGTATAGCTTTCAATTCATCGAAATCAAACGGCTTTTCAATAAACCCATCGGCATTGCAGGCAAGATCCTCTGATCGTTGAATGCTTCCCTTATAAACACTGGTCATTAATATTACCTTTATATGTTTGAGTTCCGGATCAGCTTTAATTTTTCTGCACAACTCGACACCATGGATTCCAGGAATCAACATATCTGAAATGACCAGGTCAGGTTTTTCTGTTTCAATTAGCTTAAAACCATCGACCCCATTTTCTGCGCTGAATACCTGAAAATTCAAATTATTCAAAAACTTATTTAAAATTAAAATAAATGTATTATCATCATCTACAATAACAACCTTTTCTCCCATTTTATCCTCCGATTATCATCTCAAAGGCAAAATAAACATTTCCCTTTTGAGTTAAATTTATTATAATCAAAATCATTATATTTATCAATATCCACAGAACTGTCTGGAATAAGCACTTCTATTGGTCAGCTTTTCTGGATTTAAAACAGATGAAAGGCAAAATTAATTTATAAATTTTTGATACCTGCGAGTATCACCACTTATTTGATTAATCCCCATATTTTTTTTCAAAAATGAAATCAATACATCAGTAACCTTAATATAGGATGATTTGCCAGGATCCCGGTGATCAAAGCGATAGGCACTGGCCATATAGTTGTTCATCCCAACCGTATAGGTTTTATCTTCATCCAGTTCATTATTGCCAGTGGTTTTTAACTCCACAGCCAGCAACTTTTTTTCCATGCTAACAATCACCGTGTATTCAAGTCCGGAAACCTGCAAATCCAGGGGTTCAATATGTTCGTAATCAAAACGGATCAAGGACCTGATTTCTTCCGGTGTCATTTCAAACAGCACGATCTCATTGTCAAAAGGTTCAATGGCATAGATATCCTTCATCCTGACGGTTTTGAATAACCGATTCAACCGGATCCCGCCGGAATTATAGAAAGCCACATCCAGATTAAGCGTGTGCCGGATGGCGTCGGTGACCAGATTGCCCATTTCTTGCTTTCCCTGCAACGGTTTCGGAAGCCTGGCAATAACCCGATTCAATTCAGGGTTGCGCATAAATTCTTCAATCATTTGTTTGACTTCAGGTGTTTCGGACTCAATCTGTTTTAAATCAATCAATTCGGCCTTTTTTCCGGTCAATTGGCCGCTTACAAAAAGCAATTCAATTCGACCCAGATACTTATTCCTTGATCCGGTCTGGACAATAAGGACTCCGTTGATTTCACCGGGTTCTTCAATAACCGAATGGGAATGTCCCCCGATAATCAGATCCAGTTCGCCCAAATTCCGGGCCAATTTCTCATCTTTATAGTAACCCAGGTGGGTCAGGGCTACAAACATATCATTGTCTTGCCCTAAATATCTGTATTTCAGTGCAGTCTCGATTTCATCAGTAAAAACAATGCCCTCAAAGTGTTCCGGATTGCTGTCCGGGATTCTGGTGGCCCTGGAAATCTGGAGCAATCCCAGAAATGCGATTCTCAAGCCTTCGGCCGTTTTCAGGACCGCAAAGGGTTCTGGCTGGGGAATAATTCCATTTTTCACCTTTATATTGGCACAAATAATTTTAAATCCGGCCCGGGACATATAATCTGCCAGAACCTGCTGCCCGTAATCAAATTCATGATTACCCAGTACCTGGATGTCACATCCGACTTTATTCAGCAGCTTCAGTATGGGTTCTCCTTTTGGAATATGCTTGTCCACATAGGGATTACCACTGAAATTATCACCGGCACTGACAAAAAATACATTGGAACATTTTTTCCTCTCCTGATTGATCACACTGGCAATTTTGGCAAAATTGACAATTTCACCATGAACATCATTCACATGAAAAATAACCACCCGAACTTCGTTTTTACCGGTCCGGAGAAATGAAAATCCGTCCCAGGAAAAAATCCCGTAAAACAACACCGTTAATACAATCCCGATGGAACCATAAACACCGATTTTTAAGTATTTTTTTCGCATATTTCTCATTTTACAAAATCCCGGAATTCACCAGTACCCGACTAGACCTCACATAATATTTCTTTAAGCTGGGATATACTTATTTTTCGGCCACTTAAAATCAAAACAACATTCTTTTTTTCAAACCTGGCCGGGTCCTTTAAAAAGACCGCAACCGTCAGCGCACCGGCCCCTTCAACCAGCATATGGTGCCTTTCCAGAATGAGCCGGAGGGCCTCTTTGATTTCATTTTCTGAAACCAGAACCATATCATCGATCAATCGCTGACAGAGATCAAAGGTAATGGCACCGGGTTCGATGCCCCCGGCCGTACCATCGGAAATGGTTGGTTTCGAATCCATGCTGATAATTTTTCCTGCCTTGATTGATTCAAACATGACCGCTGAGTTTTCAGGCTGGCAACCGATGATCTCAATATGCTTATCGATCGATTTCAGATAGCCGGCTATCCCTGAAATCAATCCACCGCCTCCCACCGGCACCAGAACCGTATCAATTTTTCTGCCCGGGCATAAGGCATTCATCTGGCTCTTGATCTCAACCCCCACGGTTCCCTGACCACCAATGATATGGGGATCATTATAAGGGGATATGAAAACTTCACCTCGCTTGGCTGCACTATCTCTGGCAAAACACTCTGCCTGTACGCAATCGTTGCCATAAAATTCAACCTCGGTTCCCCAGTAACGCAATGCTTCCACTTTGGCCGGGGAGGCATTCTCAGGAAGGATAATTCGGCCCCGGGCGCCAAAAATTTTGGTTATATAGGCAAAGGCATTCCCATGATTTCCCGAGGATGCGGTGACCAGACCACGCCTCAATTCAGAGGTCTTCAATGAGAGCAATTTGTTTGTAGCTCCCCGCAGCTTGAAAGATCCGGTTGTTTGAAAATTTTCACATTTGAGAAAAACTTCGCAATTGCCTAATTCTCCCAGATAGGGCGAGAGTTCCAGGGGAGTTTCCCTGACATATCGACTGATTTTTTTTTGGGCATCCAGGACTGCACTTTGTTGGTCCATTATTTCAAACCTATAAATTTTCTAATTCAAAGACCTCATTCCGGATCACAAATCTCCACAATGGCCGGCCGGCTTTCCTCTCCGGTACTTTTGATTGTGACCACCGCATAAACATACTTATCACCTTTATCCACACTCCGATGTAAAAACTCATATTCATTCAGGTCAAGATCATGAAGCCCGATAAAGCCCTCCTGTTGGAGCAGATAGATGCGGTAGCCAGAGACTCCTTTTCCCTCATTCAGGGGATTGATATCCCAGTTTAAAACATTAATATATTCGGTCATCAATAAAGAATGATTCTCCTGCGTACTTCCATTCAAATGCAACGGGGGATATATATCTTTTTCGCCGGATAACATGACCATCAGGGGATCTCCCAAAACCGTCATGCCATAATGCCAGAACACATCATAAATATCGTAAGGGGCTATTCTTTCAAACCACTCTTTCAGTGCGGTTCCCACCGGATTTCGGGCGCCCAGGGATTGATAAAAAAACCGAAATTCCAGCATTGAGCCTGTTTTCGTACTTCCTACTACCGAAAGGGCTTTCTGCCCCTGGTTGAAGATATAACTGGTGCCCAGACAATTGTAATCGGTATAACGCAGGGCACTGCAACAAAAGAGATTATAACTCAAACCCAGCGGGGGTGCATCTCTGACCTGATTGCTGGTGAGCAGCCCATTTCGGACAAAATGGTGAGCACTCGAACTCGAATGGCAGGCCAGTTGAATATATTCATATTTTACATTATTCAATCGATCGTCCAGATAATCATTTCGATCCGTAGACGGGGCTGAAATAGCCTCATAATTATTGTCATAGAGATATGAAATATCATTTAGCATATCACCGTACATACTCCAATCATCTTCCGTATAGGTTAACCCATACTGATGCACATAGATATTTCCGCTCCAATATTCATGGTTCTTATCAAAATAGCGGTTCAGAATCTCAATTTCATCACCCTCCATCCGCGACCCATCAATCCGGCCAATAAATATCTCCGGCATTCGATCCCCGCTTCCATCCTGATGAAGATCATATCTTTCGTTCCCATTCGTATCCCGCCACTGTCCGTCGAGATCCATAAAAAACAAATCACAGGGAAATTCAGCATATCCGTATTCATAAAAATCATCCTCTACCTCATACCAGGCAACCGGAAAATCCCCGATAAAAACACATCCGCTCAGATTCTGCTTTCTGGATATGATAAAGGATCTCAAATGGACCGGATTTCCCCCTGAATACTCAACCAAGGTCACTTCATAGCCATGAAGATTGAGATCAATACCATAGCGGAGTATCTTCTCATGAAGCCCTGAAAAAACCCGGGGACTCACCAGGACCAGAACCTTTTTTGTTTCCGTCGTCAGGTTCATATACCTGTTCAATGCCGGGCGTAAAACCTGCAATTCTTTTACCTGCACCGGTTTGTTCGCCTGACCGGCCAAATAATCCTCATAAGTCCCGGGCCTCCCGGGTCCCATCCATTTCAGCAGGGGAATACCCGCCTTATCAACTGCAGTAGAGGATAGTAAAATACCTTCAATAAAAATAACCAGGAGTATAAACCAGGGCAGTTTAAAAAGCTTTTTCAGTCGATTCATTGAATCCTCTCGGGATCTTGTAACTGAAAGAAATAAAAACACTCTGAAGCCTAAAACCAGATTATAACAATTTACCCATTATTTTCATAGCACTTTAAGATGAGAATTGTCATTTTAATGGTGGTTTTTATTTAAAATATTCAGGTCAAACTGATATAATTGAATCAGCCCAAATGATTTTTTCGAGGAGGAAACATGGGATATAAAGGAATTTCTGATTTTAGAAGTGATACGGTAACCCGACCCACTGAAGCCATGAGAAAGGCCATGTACAATGCCGAGGTGGGAGACGATGTCCATGGAGATGATCCAACCGCGATTGAACTCGAATCCCGGGCAGCTGAAAAACTCGGAAAAGAAGCCGCTCTCTTTGTTCCCTCCGGAACCATGGGCAATACCATTGCCATGATTCTGGCTGCAGGAGAAGGAAAAGTCGTCATCATGGAGGAGAAATGTCATATTTTCAATTTCGAATCCGGCAATGTTTCACGACTGGCCAAGAGTCTTCCCAGGGTTTTACCATCCGACCGGGGTAAAATCCCGCTGGATCTGCTGGA
>DAOVIP010000473.1 GCA_030671465.1 Candidatus Aminicenantota bacterium
AATTCAATTTACTTGGTATATTCGGATGCCCTGGTCATGCAATTTGAAAGTTTCAGCCATGAATGGAAAGACGGGTTTAGAAAAATACTCAATGAAGAGTACCAGCTGGAGCTGGAACATATTCATTATGTTCGGGAATCCGATATCCTGGCCATTTTCAACAGCCGGGGTGTACGGGATCAATTGGGAAATTCAAACAGGTATTTCAAGGATCCCTATCACTTAAATCCCCATGAATTTCTGATAATTGCCGGCGGATTCATTAATTTCAAGTATGATCAACCACCGCTGTTCCGTGAAATAAAGGGGATTTCCACCAATTACAAATCCAAACAAACCATCGCCGATATCGAAGTCGAATTTTTCAGATTGAAAAAGGGTATTCAGGGTGAAAAAATTCTGATTACCGGGAATTACCCGGTCAAGTATCATCAAAATGCCGGTGCCTATTTTTATGTGGGAGGTGAGTGGTATCACAACCTGTTCGTTCCGGATATTTTCGACCTGGAAAAATCCCGATATATTTGTTTCCGGATCGATGATGAGGGAAAATATATTAGATTCTTTCCGGATGCCGAAAACCGCCATATCCCGGTATGTGTCAGGAAACCCGAAAAGGAATATGGGCCCGGTTTTGTCAAGCTGAGCTATAGAATAAATCCGGAATATTTGGATAGACCGGATATCATGGATTTCAAGATATCGATTTGCTATGAATCGGACGAAGTTTACAACCATACGGAAATCATTGAAAAACCGGTCGAAGATTCCGAGACTACGCTGGAAACCCTAAGCTGGGGAAAAATAAGCCGGGAAATGAAGGCGCTCAATCAAAATGATAATCAAGCCGGCATAGATCATGATATGTTGCCTTATTTCAGAAGTGAAATGATATTACTTCCCCGACCGGGTAACCGGGATAATGATATAACCGATTATGTGATGCGGGTGGACACCCGTGAAAACACCCTTCAATTCAAGGCCTCAGGTCCGGATAATGAGATTTCTATTTTTTTATCCGGGGAAAAAAATCACATTTACAAAAAGAAAATAGGGGATATCATTCATTTTTCCACCATTTTGGACGGCCATCAATACACCTTCTCCAATGATATGATATCCAGAATCCAGGATGATGAAATAAAACTTTATTTTTCCTGCCTTTTGGATAGCACACTGAAGGAAAAAATATATTTAAAATCCGATTTCTATGTGATCGGCCGGGATCCGGTATACTGCTCTCCGGAGAATACCATTGAACTCAATAAGACCCGGGATGAATTCTGGAGAATCGGATCATCCAGAAATCATGCTTTTTTAAAAAAGAGCAGGAACGGTTATGACCTCTATAATATTTCATCGTCCAATTTCATCTATATTGTGAAACCGGAAGATCTGAAGAAGCAGAAAATCTTGCCCCTGAAACTAAAACCGGTAATCGATAACCATAATCTGGGCCGGCTGAAATCTTTCCTGGACCGGATCCGGACAACCTGCGATGAGAAGGAATTGAAGGAACTCGATCGGTTCACCCGTCCCCACATCCTGAAAAACAATGACCTGGTGTTTATCGGGAACCGGGTATTTCTATATGTGGTTCCGCTGGTTATCGAATCTCAGTTAAAGGGGGATATCCAGGGATTTCTGAAAACTGTGCAATTGAAAAAGAATATTAAATAAAAATCAATTAATATTTACTGAAGCCTGTTCATGAAAACCATACTTTATATTATTCTTTATGTCTCCTGGACGCTCTGGCTTTTCTTTGCCTTCCGGATC
>DAOVIP010000409.1 GCA_030671465.1 Candidatus Aminicenantota bacterium
AAAAATGGGAGCCATCGGTCGCCTGGCCAGCGGCATTGCCCATGATTTCAATAACCTCCTGACCATTATAATCGGTTACACCGAAACTCTTTTTAAATATGTGCAGGATCACCAGGGGAAAATCAATATTGATAAAATACTGAAGGCCGGAGAAAAGGCCAGCCTGTTAATAAAAAAAATATTGGCTTTCAGCCGGAAGCAGGAGTCTTATCCGGTAGTGGTCAATATTAACAATGTTGTGGGCGAACTGGAAGCTATAGCCAGGAGTAGTATCGGAGAAAATATTGAAATTGAGACCAGGCTTTCTTCCGATGTCGGCAAGATATATATTGATACGTCCCAGTTGGAACAGGTGATGATGAATATCATTGTAAATGCCCGGGATGCCATGCCTGATGGTGGGAAAATCGTGCTGATGACCCAAAATTTCACTTTCAATGATAAATTTATCAGGAGTTATGCCGGGGCAAAAAAAGGGAATTTTGTTGAACTCAATATAACCGATACCGGTACGGGTATGTCCAAGACAGTTTTAGATAAGATCTTCGAGCCCTTTTTTACCACCAAGAAGAGAGAGGAGGGAACCGGTCTGGGCATGGCCACTGTTTACGGCATCATGAAGCAGAACAAGGGATTTATTTATATCAACAGTCAACTCGGCCAGGGATCAACCTTCCGGGTTTTCTTTCCGCGGGTATCCCAGGCCGAAGGTTTGAAAGAAGTCAGTATGGAAAAAAGGCAGGATTTAAATTTCAGAGAAAAAACGGTTCTACTGGTTGAGGATGAAGAGAATGTATTGGATCTGGCCAAAAGTATACTGGAGTCACTGGGTTTTCATGTGTTTGCGGTAAGTAACGGAGAAGATGCCATAAAAACTGCCAAGCTCTACAAGGAAAATCTCGATCTCCTGTTTATCGATGTTGTTTTACCGGGAGTCGGGGGGAAAGATGTCGCCGAGAAGGTGACCAAACTCCATCCGGAAACCAAAGTGATCTTTTCTTCCGGGTATCCGGAAGATTATATTTTTGATAAAGGGTTGGATGTAAAAAAAGTAGCTTTTCTTAAAAAGCCCTATAATGAAACAAAAATTCCGGAAATCCTGAAAAAAGTCCTGGGAGACTGATCGTTTAATTCAGTATTGCCGGAACCCGGGAGATGGTAACAGATGATCACCCATTTGAATTTGAAATGAGATTTTGGTATAATCTTATTTTCTATCGAGTCCAATTAAGATAGATTCTCCGAGTTCAAGGGACTACAGTTTTTATCTATGTCCTTTGAGCCGACAGGGTAAATTTGGAAACGGATTTGCCTCCCGTGCTTGGAAAGGAGAATTTTCAATGAAAAAATTCCCCTTTCAGTTTCTGGAGAAATGCAATGAAGCGGTGTGGTTATATTATACTATTTCTGGCTGTCATTTTGGCCTGGTCCTGCGGCCAATCTCAAAAAAGTGAATTGCTGGTCCTGCATGCGGGTTCACTTTCGGTTCCGTTCAAGCAGATGGCTGCCCGGTTCATGAATAAATTTCCCCGGATCCAGGTGAGACTGGAAGCCCATGGCAGCCGCACTGCTGCCCGCCAGATCAGTGATCTGAAACGGTCAGCCGATGTCATGGCTGCGGCGGATTCGGCAGTTATTAGAAACCTGCTCATACCGGAATATGCCAGTTACTGCATTGATTTTTCTACCAACGAGATGGTATTGATGTACAACGAATCCAGCCGGTTTGCCGGAGAGATCAACTCCAATAACTGGGTTGACATTTTGCTCAGGCCCGGGGTGCAATTCGGACATTCCGATCCAAATTCCGATCCCTGCGGGTACCGGGCGGTGTTGACCTGGAAACTGGCTGAAAAATTTTACCGTCTCCCGGGATTGTTTACCCAACTGCGCTCCAAAATGCCCCGGAAAAATATCCGCCCCAAGGAAACGGACCTGATTGCCCTGCTGGAGGTTTCCGAACTCGATTATGTGTTTATTTACAGAAGTATTGCCCGGCAACACAGGATGAAGTATGTAGTCCTTCCGGATGAAATCAATTTGAAATCTTCCGCATTTTCCCGCTTCTACCAGCAGGTTTCGGTAAAAATCATTGGAAAAAAACCGGGTGAATGGATGATTAAAAAGGGATTTCCCATGGTCTATGGCATTACCGTGCCCCGAAATGCCCGGAATCCCCTCTGGGGGGGGCGTTTTGTGGCTTTTGTGCTGGGGGTGGAAGGCCGGAAAATCATGAAGCAGAACGGCCAGCCTGAAATGGTGCCACCAACCGTTGATTATCCGAACCGATTGCCCGGGATATTGAAACCTTTTTTTGAAATCAAATGAAATTCAAAATTGTTTTCTCGTTCCTGGGATTCCTGCTGGTCTTATTG
>DAOVIP010000177.1 GCA_030671465.1 Candidatus Aminicenantota bacterium
CCCTATCGAAACCGTTCGGTTGAAGAGAACCTCGACCTGTTTGAGAAGATGCGCCAGGGAGAATTTGCGGACGGTTCTAGGGTATTACGGGCAAAAATTGATATGGGATCTCCCAATCTGAATCTTCGCGATCCGGTAATGTACCGTATTCTGAGACAATCCCATCATCGAACCGGAGATCAATGGTGTATATATCCCATGTATGACTGGGCCCATGGACTCGAAGATTCCATTGAGGGCATTACCCATTCAATTTGCACCCTGGAGTTCGAAGATCATCGCCCCTTGTATGACTGGTTTTTGGATCAACTGGATGTTTATCATCCCCAGCAAATTGAGTTTGCCCGCTTAAATCTCAGTTTTACGATTATGAGTAAGCGGAAACTGCTAGATTTGGTGAAAACCGGTGTGGTCAGCGGCTGGAATGATCCGAGAATGCCAACCATTGCAGGACTTCGTAGAAGGGGCTTTACACCGGAATCCATACGGAATTTTTCCGAAATTATCGGAGTGGCCAAACGGGAAAGTACCGTGGACCTTGCCTTATTGGAATACTGTCTGCGAGAGGATTTGAATAAAAGGGTTTCCCGGGTAATGGCGGTATTGAATCCGCTGAAGGTGATAATCGATAACTATCCCCAGGGAAAAGTGGAATGGCTTGAGGCGGAAAACAATCCGGAGGATCCCGGAATGGGAACCAGGAAAATCCCTTTCTCCCGTGTTCTCTACATTGAGCAGGAAGATTTTCGTGAGGATCCGCCAAAAAAATATTTCCGATTATCCCCGGGCCGTGAGATCCGACTGAAGCATGCTTATTATATTACCTGTACCCGGGTGATCAAGGACAATATAACCGGAAAGATAATGGAATTACACTGCAGTTATGATCCGGAAACAAAAGGTGGCTGGTCTGATGATGGCCGAAAAGTGTTGGGGACCTCCCACTGGGTTTCCGCCGATCATGCAATCCAGGCCGAAGTCCGATTGTACGATCACCTTTTTACGGTTCCGAATCCCGGAGATGAGAATGAAAACGGTGATCTCAAATCCCATTTGAATCCAAACTCATTGGTAACCCTGTCCCAATGCCAGTTGGAACCCGGCCTGAAAGCGGCTAAACCAGAGGACCGATTCCAGTTTCTCAGACAGGGCTATTTCTGTCTGGACGAGGAATCGACCCCGGTGCAACTGATTTTCAACCGCACGGTCACCCTGCGTGACACCTGGGCAAAAATCGAGAAGAAAAACAAACCAAAATAAAAAAGGACAGGCTACCGAAAACAACCGGCTACCGTATTTTTACCTGTTTTGATCCAGAATCAGTGAGCAAAATGCGTAAGGAAATAGTAAAGGAGCTTCTTTTCTGGTTTGATCAGAACCAGCGTGACCTGCCCTGGAGAAAAACCAAAGATCTATATTCCATATGGATTTCTGAAATCATGCTCCAGCAAACCCAGGTATCAACTGTTATCCCTTACTACCAACAGTTTTTGTCGAAATTTCCCAAACTGAAAACCCTGGCGAGTGCTTCTGAAGAAGAGGTGTTGAAGTACTGGGAGGGATTGGGTTATTATTCCCGGGCCCGGAATCTGCATCGGGCAATCCAGCTGATCGAATCGCAACATAAGGGTCAAATTCCGGATCGGATCGAACAATTCCAAAAACTTCCCGGAGTCGGTCCCTATGTGGCTGCAGCGGTTTTCAGTATAGGCAGGGGAATCCCGGTACCGGCAGTTGATGGGAATGTCATGCGGGTATTCTGCCGTTTCAAAACACTGGGAATGGATATCAGAGAGCCTCAAACCCGCAAAAAGATATTTTCGGAACTTCAGGGTATCATTCCTCAGGAGCGTTGCGGTGATTTCAACCAGGCCTTGATGGAACTGGGTTCCCGGATTTGTAAGCCCAAAAACCCGAAGTGTTTAACTTGTCCGTTTCATACGGAGTGCCGTGCATACAGGTCAGGCAAAATCGACCTGTTTCCGGTAAAATCGCCCAGGTCAATAATACCGGAGTATCCGGTTTCGATTGCAGTGATTATTAAAGGCGATCAATTTTACATTCAAAAAAGACCTTCAAGGGGGCACCTGGGTGGTTTATGGGAATTTCCGGGAGGAAAAGCCCGATCGGGTGAATCTCCAGAGCGAGCCCTGAGACGGGAGATTTTCGAAGAACTGGGAATAAGAGTTGATATCAAAACCAAACTGGCATCCATAAAACATGCTTATACCCACTTCAAGATAAAGTTGAGTTTTTTTATATGCGAAATTTCCGGAGACAATCAAATACGGACGGATTATCCCTTCCAATGGATTTCAATTCACCAGATAAAAGATTATCCGTTTCCAGGGGCAAATCACAAGTTTTTCCCGTTACTGAGGGCTTATTTTAATGAAAACTGATGCTCATCAGAAAGGCAAAAGGCTGGAAATAGAGAGTTTTATGTTGTAAAATGATGACATGATAATGAGGGCATAAGAAAGGAGCCAAAATGGATAACTATCAGCTGGATTATCGTCTGACCAAGGAAATTCTAAGGCAATACGATATTGATGCGATGGGTGAACTGGTCACCAGCAAGGCAAAGGCCCTGGAGATTACTGCTCAGATTAAGAGACCGGCTGTTTTAAAAATTGTGTCACCCGAAGTCATTCACAAGACAGATTTTAATGCTGTAAAACTCAATTTGAGAACCGAGCAGGAAGTTTCCAAAGCATATGATGAAATAATGGAAAATGCCCTGAATGCAGGAGTAAAGCAAATAACCGGGGTGTTGATCCAGGAAATGGCCTCCCCGGGATTTGAATTACTCATCGGGGCCAAGCAGGATGTATGCTACGGCCCGGTAACCATGATAGGTACCGGGGGACGTTTTGTTGAATTATGGGAAGATGCCTTCCCTGGTGTGGGTGTATTGAGGAAGGAAGATGTAATGCATATGTTGTCTCATACCCGGGCCAATCGCGTGCTGGACGGATTTAGAGGTCCCCGTTTGGATAAGGAGAAAGTTGTTGAACTGGCCATAAAAGTTTCCAAAATGATGAGTGAGAATCCGGACATAGTTGAACTGGACCTGAATCCGGTAATCGTATATGAAAACAACCTGTCCATTGTTGATGCCCGGATCATAAAGGGTGATCCAATTATTCCTCCACGTGCAGAAGATATTGATTTGCAACGCTTGAAAAGCCTCGATGCAATTTTTTCACCCAAATCAATTGCCCTTTTCGGGGCCAATCGAACCGGAACCGTAGGTGGAACCATAATGAGGAATATGATTGATTTTCCGGTTTTGTACCCAATGAATCCCAAAGTATCACATCTTTTCGGAAAAAAGTGTTTTTCCCAGTTGGAGGAAATTCCCGATGATATTGACCTGGGTATCTTTGCCATCGGTGCAGAGAAATCCGTGACTGCTTTCAAGCAGTTTGTCAACAAAGGAGGGAAGGGAGCGGTAATTGTGAGTGACGGGTTTGCGGAAGTGGGACGAAATGACCTGGAGCAGGAGATAAAAAATATTGCCGATGGATCTCATGTGGCTTATATCGGACCGAACTGTCTGGGAATCATTGATAATTTTTCCGGGGTTAACACCATGTTTATTCCGGAACGGAAGACAAGTTTTATTGAGAAACCCGGTGGGATTGGCATCATATCCCAGAGTGGTGGGATTGGACTGGAATTGCTGGAAATGCTGGCTGGAGATAATATTCCGGTGGGGAGATGGGTGTCCTGTGGAAATGCCAGTGGAGTAACCATCCCCGAATTGCTCAATCATATGAAAGAGGATGCACGCATAAAGGTTATTGCTTTATATCTGGAAGGTTTGAAGGACGGACTTCAGTTTATCGAGGTTGGAAAAGAAGTCAGTAAAGAAAAGCCGGTTATCGTGATCAAGGGAGGAGTCGGCGGGGGTGCGGCCGCAACCATGTCCCATACGGCTTCCCTGGCTGGCAGTTTCCAGGCTTTTAAAGCAGCCTGTGATCAAGCCGGATTTTTTCTCATTGAAGAACTCACCGAGGACCCTAAAATTCTGGTCAATATCCTGTCAATTCTGGCCACACAACCCAGGGCCAGGGGCAACCGGGTCGGTATCATCACCGTGGGTGGCGGTGCTGGCATTCTACTGGCCGACCAGATCACCCAGGCCGGTATGCAACTGGCTGGTTTTTCTGACCGCAGCATGCATCAGCTATCAGAGTTGTTAATAGATAAATTTTATGTTTCTTCAGAAGAAAAAAAGAAAATAGTATTGGAAATGATCAGTTCCAATCCTCTGGATCTTTTTGGGGATTGTGATGACAGAAGACTGGTTGAGGCCATTAAAATACTGGATGCCGATCCACAGGTGGATGTGATTTTACTGGCCCTTTACTTTCAGGTTCCCAGTTTGAGTGAATATATCACTGATTACCTGATTGACCTTTCGGAAATGATATCCAAACCACTTATTCTGGCACCCAGGGGTTATTCGGAATATGTATGGCAAAATCGGGATTACCTGAGAAGGAAGGAAATATCGAGTTATACCGTACCGGTGATCGAATCTCTATCCATGGCCATTAAAATATGGGAGAAATATGATGTGGATAAAAACAATATCCAGATATAAAGGGTGAATGGATTTTCATGAAACAGACATTAAAAAAATATTTAAAAAAGAAAATTGTCGTTGATACCCGGTCAGCCTGGGTTTACATCGGAATATTGGATGAAATATTGGATAACTGTATTGTTCTATCCGAAGCTGACGTTCATGACAGCAATGCCGTTCAGACCACAAAGGAATTTTATGTTCTGGAAAGCAAAAAAACCGGAATAAAATCAAATCGTCATAAAGTTTACATCAATATGGAATTTGTCGTCAGCTTCTCTTCCCTGGATGAGGTTAAACATTTTTGATCCCAAAACCACAACAAAACGGTTATTGATTTGACTTTTTGTTATTTTTCTTCTTTTTTTTCTCGATTTTAAAATACAGGGAATCCAACCTTTTTATTTTTATTTCCAG
>DAOVIP010000488.1 GCA_030671465.1 Candidatus Aminicenantota bacterium
AGGATGATATCCTTGACCAGTTCTATATTGACCGGATCAAGGCCGGCAAAAGGTTCATCGAAAATGAGAAGTTCGGGGGAATGAATGATGGTGATGATAAATTGAAGTTTTTGAGCCATACCCTTGGATAATTCCTCGACCTTTTTATCCACATACTGATCCAGATTGAATTTTTTCAGTAATTCCAGTCCCTGGGCCTGTATGGTTTTGGAATTCATCCCCTTCAGTTCACCAAAAAAAGTGAGGGTTTCCGAGACTTTCAACTTGCGGTACAATCCCCTTTCTTCCGGCAGGTAACCCAGCCGGTTCTTGGCCTTTTCTGAAAACCGCTTTCCGAATATCTCAATTGTCCCTGAATCCGGGGCAATGATATCCATGATCATCCGCATGGTGGTGGTTTTTCCGGCCCCGTTGGGTCCCAGCAAGCCCAGGATTTCGCCTTTTTTCAATTTTAGGGAAATATGATCCACGGCCCGTTTTGTATCAAAATCCTTGACCAGATCTTCTAGCACCAGAACATATTCTGCCATGGCTCCTCCTTGATGAAACAGGTTGAGATATTATCATCACTTAAATTTCGTGTCAAGACAGCAGTGATCCGATATCTTGCATAAACCGACCAATAAAGGTAAAATGGGTGAAAAATGAAGGGATACGAGATTTTCTCCACTACTGCTGATGTGGGAATAAAAATCAGGGGCAAAACCTATGAAATGTTGTATCAGAATGCGATAAAGGGATTTTTTCTACTGGTTTCAGGCCAGGGGATTCAAACCCTGTCTGACCATGCTTCAAGTGATTATCCCTTTGATTTCAGGGGGGACAGCTGTGAAAATGTATTGGTCAACCTTCTCTCTGAAATTATTTTCTTGCTTTATTCCCGGGACTGTATTACCACTGGAATCGCAATAAAAATAGCAGAGGAAATGGTGCTTCAAGCCGATCTGATTATCCAGCCCCTGCAGAATCCACTGGAGATGGAAATCAAATCGGTTACCTACCACAATTTGCAGGTTAAAGAATGTCGCGGTGTTAAATCGGCGGCCATCATTTTTGATATATAAACGAAAAAAAGAAAGTTTTTACGATATTAAGTGGAGGCAATACCCATGGTTGAATTAAAGGACTTCAAGAAAATAACGCCGTTCCAGTGGATACTAGAGAAGGACAGTCAAAAGAAGATGAAAACCAATGTTCGGGTGTTTGCCACAGAAACCATGCTGAAAAATGCCATCCAGGAGGTAGCCATTCAACAGGTGATCAATGTGTCCACCTTGCCCGGAATTGTATCGGATTCAATTGCCATGCCCGATATTCATTATGGATACGGATTTTGCATTGGGGGTGTGGCGGCGTTTCCGGCAGATTCCGGTATTGTGCTTCCGGGTGGAGTTGGCTATGATATCAACTGCGGGGTTCGCTTGCTTTCAACCGAAATTCCTGCTGATGAAATAGTCCCACATACCGAGTCCCTGGGCCGGATGATTCTACGGGATATCCCCACCGGGTTACCCCCCCGGAAGCAGCAGAAGATGAGCAAGCCGGATTTTTTTAAAATCATAAAGAATGGGTCGGAAGAAGTTATCAAACGCTTCGGTGGGGAAAAAGATGATTTGGATTTAATTGAATCCTCGGGAA
>DAOVIP010000245.1 GCA_030671465.1 Candidatus Aminicenantota bacterium
GATGGTCGGTGACAAACAACCTGAAATTTTCCAGGTACGTTTCCCCAGCCCTGGGGGTGGGGGTTGGAATTCCGATATGATGGTATTTCATCTAAAAAATCTCCTTTTTTCTGATCATACCCTTTCTAGTAACTTTATAAGAAAAAAATTTGTTAATTAATGAACTATAAAACAGATTTTATTTTTTCAATTATCACATTCTCAGGAGCAGCCCCTTCCTGAAAGGTTTTTTCATTGATGACGGTTTTGGGTACACCCATCACCTGATATTTCTGGGAGAGGTGGGGAAATTCGGTGGCCTCCACCATATCGGCTTTAACCCGGTCACTGTAAAATGCCATCTGATGGGCCAGTACCACTGCCCCGGCACAGTAGGGACAGGTCGGGGTAACGAAAACCTGAAGGTGGATATCTTTGTTCAGGCCATCAAGAAATGTTTTTGATTCTTGGCTGAGATCGGCTTTACCGTTGGAAACCATTTTGATGGCCTCAACCAGGGTACCGAATTCATATCCGGCTGGAATCCCATAGAATCTGATTCCACGATCGGTGTCACCCATAACCACTGTTGCCGGGATTTTATCAATTCCGTATTTTTGGGCTTCGGATTTATCTTTGACAAAATCGAAGATTTCCAGTTTTATACTGGCTGAGTTTTTTTCCAATTCCTGCAGCAATTCCTTGGTTTCTTTGCAGAACTGGCACTCCATCTCCTGGGTAAAATATTTGATTACCACATCACTTTGTAATCCCTTAAATGACTCTTTTAACTCCTTGATAACTTTATCGTCCAACATGGGCATTTTAACTCCTCCTAACAATGCTTACGATTTCATGCCTGATCAATAAGATTCAACCACATTAGGCTTTGCCTCCCGTTTGAATCATGCCAAATTTTAGATGGTTTCGGTGAGAATGTCAATTCAGTGATTGACTAAAACAGATCATGGCTTGGGGTCAACCCTTTTATTCTTACCTGACTCGGCCACTGCTCCCAAAAAGATCCATTTTGAATTTTATAATCTCTGACATGGCTTCCCGGGCCGGACCGATGATCTTGCGGGGATCAAATATCGACGGGTCAATGGCCAGGATTTTACGAATTGCTGCAGTAAAGGTAAGCCTGAGATCCGTATCTATATTTATTTTGCAAATCCCCTTGGATATGGCTTTTTTTATCGATTCCGGAGGTACCCCCCGGGCACCCTGAAGTTCAGCTCCATATTTTGTCGCTTTGTTTACCACTTCAGGATCAACACTTGAGGCACCGTGTAAAACCAGGGGAATACCGGTCAATTTCTGTATCGCCTCAATCCGGTCATAATCCAGTTTTGCCTCACTTTTGAATTTATAGGCGCCGTGACTGGTACCCACTGCAACGGCAAGGGCATCAATACCTGTTTCTTCAACAAAACGCTTGGCCTCTTGCGGATCGGTCAGCGAGGCCTCCTTTTTATCAACAGAAATATCATCTTCAATACCCATCAGCCTGCCAATTTCAGCCTCGACACTTACCTGTCTGGATCTCGACAAATCCACCACTTTTCTGGTCAAAGCCACATTCTCTTCAAAAGGCAGAAACGACCCATCAATCATCACAGAAGTAAATCCCGCTTTAATACAGGCTTCGACTATTTCCAATCTCTTGCCATGATCAAGATGTAAAGCAAAAGGTATTTTTAATTTTAACACTGCGGTTTTAACCATGGCCACCAAATAATCCATACCGGCATATTCAATGGCTCCTTCGGTCACCTGAATCAATGCCGGTGAACGCCGGTCAACAGCCGCATCTATTACCGATTGAAGTATTTCCATATTATTGATATTGAACGCACCCACTGCATATTTCCCTTTTACTGCCTCCAATAGAATTGATTTTGAGTCAACCAGTGACATTTTATCCCCCTCTTATTTTAAATTTCATTAAGTGGCCAGTATTTTGATCAGTTTATAGTGCGACATATTCAGTTCATTTTTTTGAGAACAGGCATAATCCAGATCTATTAATTTTATCTTGTCTGCTGATATGGCAACCATCTTATCGATATCCCCGTTGGCCAAAGCATCTATGGCTGCCTTTCCAAAACTGGCAGCCAGGATTCGATCCATTGCAGTGGGAGAACCACCGCGCTGCAAGTAACCCAGAACTGTTATTCTGGTATCAAAACCGGTCATATCGATTATCTGTTTGGCAATCTCAGCAGCTGAAGTGGCGCCTTCAGCCACAACAATCACCCAGGAAATTTTACCTTTTTTTCGGCCTTTTTTTATATCAAGAACCATTGATTCCACATCATAATCGATTTCAGGCACGAGCACCTCTTCGGCACCGGCAGCCAAGGCCACCTGTAAAGCGATATATCCTATATCTCGCCCCATGACTTCAATAACAAATATTCTCTCCATGCTTATGGCTGTGTCTCGGATTTTATCAATGGCTTCCAGAGCCACATTCACGGCAGTATCCGTGCCAATGGAAAAATCTGTCCCATGAAGGTCATTGTCAATGGTAGCCGGGATCCCGATCACCGGGATATGATGTTCTTTATACAACAAATGGGCCCCAATCAAAGAACCGTCCCCCCCAATAACAATCAGAGCGTCAATCATCTTTTCCCTCAGTGTGTCCATTGCATGTGTCCTGCCTTCCGGAGTCTCAAACTGTTGAGATCTGGCCGTTTTGAGAATTGTCCCCCCCCGATTTATGATATTTCCCACGGATCGGCAGCTCATTTTTTTAATTTTTCCGCCCAGAAGACCTTGATAACCGTGATAAATGCCATAAACTTCAAATCCGCTGTATATTCCGGATCTTACCACACTTCGGATAACCGCATTCATACCCGAACAGTCGCCACCGCTGGTCAGCACACCAATCCTTTTGATATTTTTTTTCATTATTTCTTACTCCCTTGGATTTCAATAACCATTTAATCTCAGATATATACATTAAGGGAATTGTCCTTTGATTGCAATAATATAATCACTATTTCCAGGATTTCGTCGGAAAAGGAAACCGATAAGTGATTGACTAAAACAGATCAAAATGATACCATTTCCCGAAAGGTAAAGAAATAGAACAGGCAGGATACAAATTTTATATGGAATCCATTTCAAAAAGAGCATAAAATTATCTGAAACTTCAGAAGAAAAATGATCCACCAGGAATGTAAGAAATGCCAGTTTTACAATCGAATCAAACATACCCTGGATCAACTGGACCAGAGGGTAAAATATATTAAGCCTCCTCCCGGAGAAACCCCGCAGGTCCAGGGGATTGACATTTTCGGGGAGACCCTACCCCGGGAGGGTACCATCGGCGGCGACCATATCATCTATATTGACTTCAACAAGCGCTACAACCTGGATGCCAGAATCAATAAAATCGAACAAAACTGGCTGGAAGAGATCAACGCATATTCCCAGGAAGAAATAAACCAGAATCCTTTTATCCAGAAAAAAAAGGCCGAAAAAGACAAAATCATCAGTGCCGTTGAAATGAACCGCCAGAAGGCAGGAGTCCTGGTTGCCGATGTCAAGGGCCATGATCAAAGCGGATCGTTTATAACGGGGATGCTGCACCAGTCTTTTTTGACCGGTGCCCTGTATGAAATGAAAATATACGGCAATATCACCACCAATCTCTTCGAAAAGCTGAATACCCGATTTTACAATTCCTCAAGCGTGGATGACTTTTTCACCATGATTTACGGGGAAATTTCCCAGTACGGAAATTTTAAATTTGTCTCTGCGGGACATCCGGCACCCCTGATTTTTTCTACCAAAAAAAACAAATTCATGGATATTTCCCAGGTCCGGATTATCAATTATCCCCCCATCGGGATTA
>DAOVIP010000136.1 GCA_030671465.1 Candidatus Aminicenantota bacterium
ATGCTGAATCAGATAATGGAGGATGGGATTGATATCAGCCACCATGTCTTTGAATTCGAGCATCAATGAGTTCTGGGATAACTGCAGGCTTTGAATCCCCGGGAACCGGTGCAGAAAATCGTTCCGGTCAATCCCCTCCCGGGAGGTGACCATGATTTCCAGATTTTTACTCCATTCCTCCCGGGTCATTACCGCTTTCAACTGACCCTGCTTGATCACCACGGCTCCGTCACAGACCTGGCTGATTTCCGGAAGGATATGGGAAGACAGGATGACCGTGGCACTATCCCTGAAAGATTTGATCATCTCCCTGATCTCGATAATCTGGGCCGGATCCAATCCCATGGTGGGTTCGTCCAGGATCAGGATGGCCGGCTCGTGAATAATGGCCTGGGCAATTCCCAGCCGCTGGCGGTATCCCCGGGATATATTTTTCACCAGCCGGGGGAAAACCGCTTCCAGATGGGTCCTTTCAACCACCCGGTTGACCGCAGAGCTGATTTTCTTTTTTTCAATACCGGAAATCTCTGCCACAAAGCGCAGGTATTCCCGGACCGTCATCTCCGGATAGACCGGAACAATTTCCGGCAGATAACCCACCATCCGCTTTACCCTTTCCGGTTCAACAGTCACATCCAGCCCATTGAGCCTGACGGTTCCGGAGCCCGGGGGAAGGTATCCGGTCAGTATTCGCATGGTGGTGGTTTTTCCCGCTCCATTGGGCCCCAGGAAACCCCAGATCTTTCCCCTTTCAACCCCGAAGGAAATATTGTCTACGGCCCGGACATGGCCAAAATACTTGGAAAGATTCTCAACTTCAATCATTGATCCTCCTGGCCTGAACTACATTCTTTCCGGAACCGGTATACCGATGATCTCAAACAGAACTTCCAGTTTTTTCCTGATCAGACCAATTAGGCTTAGCCGCAGTTGCCTGACCCGGGGATTTTTCTCAGCCAGGATGGAAAACTGGTGATAATAATGATTGCACTTCTGGCATAACACATAGGTGTAACTGGTAATCACCGACAACTCGCTGCTGTCCAGGGCAAATTCGATCTGGGAATCCAGCAGTGAAATATGCAACAACAGCTCATGATAGATGGTAAGTTCCTTCTCATCCAGGAGATCCAGGTCCGGAGGACCGGGATGGGATTCATCGGCCTGGCTGCCTATTTTTTTAAAGATACTGTTCAATCGGACCAGGGTATACTGGAGATAGGGACCGGTATCTCCCTCAAAGGTCAGGGCATCCTGAAAATCAAAGGCTATCACCGAATTGGAATTGAATTTCACCATGAAGTAGCGAAGCGCCCCCATGGCAATCTGCCGGGCGATTCTGTCTGCCACTTCCTGTTTCATATCCGGATTCCGGCTCAACACCTCCTCCAGGGATTTTTCAGTCAGTTTTTCCATCAAATCATCGGCCTTTACCGCGATCCCCCTGCGCCCGGACACATCAATGTGGGCCCGGGTCCGTAGTTCCGGAGTGAGCTCAAATCCCATCTCCTGAACACAGCGAGGGGTTAGGGCCACCATCTCATAGGAAAAATGCACAAAATCCTGGCCCCGGTTGCCGGATTCCAATGCATCCAGCACTTGGGAGATAATATTCTGCAAATAGGATTGCCGCTTACCGATCACATTATAGACCCGGCTGGCATGGCCAAAATCAAATTCAGGTTCATGGGATTTACTCCGGGTCATTTGAAGTGGATGCTGGTCCGAGTAGCGGTAGAATTCCTCATAGTAAAAATCACCGGGTAAAAGTCCCATTTTCCACAGGGCATAGGCAATATCCTTGCCGATATAGGTAACTGTTTGATCTGAACGGATGACAATTTTTTCAATATTTTCCCGGTCATACCGGATCACCCAGCATCCCTCTTTTTCCGGATCCCTGGAGGGGTACATGATCCGATTTTTTTTCAGAATTTCCGCTGCCTTGGCAAAAAAGTCCAGCTCAATAATATCACTCTCCCGGACCAGAAGGTCATATTGAATGCCGGCAATTTCCATCAATTGAATATGATTGAGCAACACTTCACGGGAAATGTAATCACTCACACTGTATTCGGGATCCTGTTTGTTTTCGATTTTTTTCAGAACTTCCCTGATTTCCCGGGTGATATCTTCCTGCTCCTCCACCATCTTATGGACCTGGGAATACAAATCCCATAAATAGTGGGCCAGGTTTTCGATCTCCCGGATCTGGCGGAGATTCATTTTGCGCAGAACCAGCAAGCCCCAGACCACGTCAGCCACCTGAACCCCGGTATCATCAATATAATTTTGTACCTCCACCTGATAGCCCATAAAACGCAGGGCCCGGTTCAGGGTATCTCCAAGGCAGGAATTTCTTAAATGGCCGATATGAGCTGATTTGTTCGGATTTATACTGGTATGCTCGACAATGACCTTTCCCGGACAGGCTTCCGGCTGCCGGTCCTGATTTTCAAGTAAATAGGACAACAGAAAATCCTTCTTGAACCGAAAATTCAGGAATCCGCCTCCGGCCAGCTTGATCTCCGAAAACATATCAAAGCCATCCTTTATTTCTTTCAAAATGGCTTCTCCCACCTCCCGGGGTTTTTCCTGGATCCGCCTGGCAATCACAAATGGAATGGTGGTGGAAAGGTCTCCGAACTTGCGGTCGGGAGGAATGGAGAACTGAACATCCCCCGGGTTGATCTCGTAATCGGTTTTCAGGATAGAGACCAGTTTGTTACTGATCTCCCGCTTTAAATATTTCATTTCAATCCCTTTAAATGGAAAGCGTTGTTCCAGCTTTCAACCACGGTATAGCGGTTGCGGGGATTCTGGTAAACCAGCAACTTCGAATAAGAGGCATTCCGCATCCTGAAGAGCCGGGCTGCAGCCGGTGTCAGGTTCAGCAAATGGGCCAGAATACCCCGGTTTACCGTGGCATGCCCGACAATGACTATATTCCGGTGGGGAGAAGCCATGATCACATCAACACCCGGTTTCACCCGCTGGAACACCTGAAGAAAACTTTCCCCCCCGGGAATGGCAACCGACGGATCCGCCTGCCACTGTTGATAAAAATCCCGGTTTTCCTTAATCACCCGGGCAAACTCATGTCCCTCCCATTCACCCAGGTCTATCTCCTTGAAACAATCAATGCACACATATTTCGCCAGGTGGGTCTCATTCAAAATCTCTGCGGTCTGTCGGGCCCGCTGCAAAGGGGAATGAAATACAATATCGATAGGTTTGTCTTTCAACTCTTGGCACAGCAACCGGCATTCTTCAACCCCCCGATCATTCAGGGGATTGTCTATCTGTCCCTGAAGCAAATCGGCTTCATTGTAGGCGGTGGTTCCGTGCCTCACCAGAAAGATTGTTTTTTCCGCCTTCATTGTTGAAAAATTCAGGTGATGAAATTATTTTTTCTTTTTTCTGAAAATACTGGGAAAGGCTTTATACAAACCCTCTTTTATCGAATCCATGGGTTTCTTTGCCGGTGCCACGATCTCATGCGGTGGTTTCCTGGCCATGACATGACTGGGTTCTTTGTCCAGTGCTTTGCGAAAATAGGATTCGGCCCGGGTATACAATTGCTCCGAATAAAAAAGCATGCCCAGGGCTGCATCATGTTCGGCATTCCAGGGTTCCATTTCCACCGCTTTCAGCAGGTTTTTTTCGGCTTCCCGTTTTAAGGTGGGAAATCTCGACTGGCAGACACCTAACAAATAATAGTGGTCGGGTTTCTTGGGGTCGCAGTGAATGGCCTTTTCCAGCGCAGATATGGCAGTGACATAATCCTGCATGCCATAGAGGGTCTTGGCTTTGCGGTAGAGGGTCTTGGCAACCTCTACCGGGTCTTCCTCCGGTTCATCCTGGGGCCCCGCTTCCCTGAAACCGCGTTGTTCATAGGCGGCCCTCTTGTCATAATCCATCAGGATATCCCGGGCCCGGTTGATTTTCTCGACCACAAATCCGGCCTTCCGCCTGACTTCAGGATCCGTGATTTTATTGATTTGCTGTTCGGAAAAATCATAGATATACTTTTGATAGGCCACTTCGATATCCCGGGTAATGGCGGTTCTGGACAATCCCAGCAGCTCAAAATAATCCATCTCTGTGGCAGTTAATTTCTGGAATAGCTGATTTATATGGTCTATGAAATCCTGTATTTCCGTATCTGAATTCATGAATTTCTCCTTACCTATAAAAACAGTCTAACAAATTTTTGTTGAACTTACAATTGCTTTTTTTAAAATTCTGAACTCTCTCCCTTCATCCTTTAACACTTCAATCGCTGAAGTACCGCCTGATTTTTTTTAAGGATTTTCTTTTTTTATCTTTTCCTTCAACTACCTCCGGATATCCCAGGCTGATCATCACGTCAATCCTTTTTGACTTTGGCAAACCCAGAACTTTTTTGACAGCCTTTTCATTGAACCATCCCAGCCAGCAGGTCCCCAAACCCAGTTCAACCGCCCGCAGTATCAGATGTTCACAGGCAATCCCAATATCTATGAGGCTGTATTTTACATGTCTCAATTGCCCGCCCATCCGGGCAATATAGGTAGAGTGTTCGGTCAGAACCACAATTAAGGTTGGTGCTTCTCTGACAAAGGCATTCATTTTATAAATTCCGGAAAGGGCTTTTTTCACAATCTCATTCCTGATTTTCTCATCATCTACAACAATAAAAGACCAGGGTTGGGAATTACAGGCCGAAGGCGCCAGCCTGGCAGCTTCCAGGCATGAATCAATCATCTTTCTGGGAACCGGTCTGGATGAATATTTTCGAATACTTTTTCTCTTTTTTACCAATGTTAAAAAATTCATATCTTCACCGCACAGTCTTTCACTTTATTTTAATCAGGCAGCATAAAATCATACCACAGCCAATTTTTATAATAAACCAAACTTTTTTGGTTGCATTTCGTTTAACATTGTATTACCATAATGAATCTCAAATAAGGAGAAAATATGAAAAAAACCATTGTTTTGATATTGTTTGTTTTTATGCTGTCTCTGGGCTTGATCTCCGGCCAGGATGAAATCATTCAGGAGATCCGTCAGCTGTACAACCAGAAAAATTTCGCCAAGGCCCTGGAACTCATTGAAAAAAGCCTGATCGACTTCAAGGACAATCCCCAACTGGTCAAATGGAAGTTTTACACCCTGATGGAATTGAAGCGTTATGATGAAGCCCTGACCCATGTGGAAAAACACCTGACCGATCCGGTGGACTTATCCAGCGCCAAGTTACATATTTTCAAACAGCAGGGTAAATACCAGCAGGCCCTTGAAATGGCCCTGGAAAAGGAGAAAAATTCGAAACGAAAATCTCCCTGGAGCTGCTTTGATCTCATTGAATTATATATCAAACTGAACAACACCGAAAAAGCACTTGACTGGCTGGATGAGGCGGTTAACCGGGGATTCATCTCCTTCTTGTTTCTCTATGAAAAGGATTTTACCCTGATCCAGAATGAAGATCGCTTTAAAAAGGCCGTTGACAAAATAAAGGCCAAGATCGGAATCGATCAACCGGCTAAGGATTTTTCGGTGAAATTAATCGACGGAGAGATATTCACCCTCTCCCAGCAGAAAGGAAAAGTCGTTCTGATCGACTTCTGGGCCACCTGGTGCAGGCCCTGCCTGGACGGAATTCCGGACCTGAAAAAATATTACCAGGAACTGAATCCCCGGGGCTTTGAAATCATCGGGATCAGCCTGGACAACAATCAGGAAAAGCTCGATACCTTTATCAAAAAAGAAAACCTGGAATGGAAAATGTCCTATTCCGGCCAGGCCTGGAAAGATGAAACCGCCAAACTCTACGGGGTAAATTCCATCCCCTCCTATTGGCTGGTCGATAAG